>NZ_BBSK01000039.1:0-40222 GCF_001319805.1 Burkholderia sp. E168m22 | reverse complement strand
CAGCACGATGCTGTCGCGATACGCGAGGTTGCGGTCCATCCATTCGATCTGGTCGGCGAACACGTTCGGGGTCGCGGCCTCGACGGTGGCCGGCAGGTTGACGATCATCTTGTGGTCGCGGGTCGGGCGCCACGTCTGCGCGACCGCGTCGCAGATCTCGCGCGCGAACGTCAGCTCGGTCATGCTGAAGGTTTCCGGCGAGTACTGGAAGGTCCAGCGGGTATCGGGGCGCGCGGCCGCGTGTGCCTTGATGATGCGCGTGCCGTCGATCGCGAGCGCCTTCACGTCGCTCTTCGACATCCCGAACACGATGCGGCGGAACGACGGGCAGACCGCGTTGTACAGGTGCACGATCGCGCGCGGCACGCCTTCGAGCGCATCGAACGTACGGGCGATCAGGTCTTCGCGAGACTGCACGAGCACCTCGATCGTCACGTCGTCGGGAATCCGCTTGTCGTCGATCAGCTTGCGCACGAAATCGAAGTCGGTTTGCGACGCCGACGGAAAACCGACTTCGATCTCCTTGAACCCGATGGCGACCAGCATTTCGAAGAACTCGAGCTTCTGCTCGATGCTCATCGGCTCGATCAGTGACTGGTTGCCGTCGCGCAGGTCGGTGCTCATCCACACGGGCGCACGCTCGATGGTGCGGGCCGGCCAGCGGCGGCCATTGAGGCGGACGGGCTCGAACGGACGGTATTTGTCTTGCGGATTGCGCATCATCTTCTGGACCTCGGGTCTCAAGTCGCGAGCGAAGACGGGCGGCATGGGCGACGGTTGGCGCTGCCTCGCACCCGGCGCGCGATGGCGCCGCGGATGCGGATGATCTTCGCGAATCGGCCGACGGATGGACGGACGAATGCTGACGACTTCGGGTTGTAAAAACTGCGAGAGGGGTACTGCGAGGAACTGCTGGGAGGACCGTGCGGACGGCACACGGCGCTACGACAGCCTTAGGCTAGTCGTAGCGATAGCGGCCGCGCTAGGCGGCCGGAGGTAATTCGGAGGGGGTTCGGAAAGGAACGCATGACGGTCACTCTATGCCAGGATGCGCCCGCGTGTCAAATGTCGGGATAAAGGGGCAGGTCGTCGTCGCGCCGTCAGCGCGCGATGCGGGCGATCTGCACGATCGTCGCGACCTGCCGCGCCACGGTGTCGGGCACCGGCACCTCGCCGCGCAGCACGGCGTCCGTCCACGCGGCCGTGGTCGCCGCATCGCGCGACTCGGGCAGCGCGACGGGCGGCGCGTCGGTCGACGAACGCTCTGCATCGATCAGCGTGTCGCACACGCCGTCGTGCAGCCAGTCGACCTGCACCTGGCGCCGCGTGTCGGCCACCGCTTCGCCTTCGGTGCCGCGCGCGAGCAGCGCGCCGCCGAGCGCGGCGTCCGGATGATCGCGGAACAACTGCGCGAGGCTGTCGCGGTACGGCGGATGCGTGTAGTTGACGAGCCGCAGCCCGGCCGGCGCGAACGGCTGCAGGATCTTCACGAGCGTATGCGTGGAGTTGCGCACGCCGAGCACGCCGCGCATCGACAGCAGGCGCGCGATGCGCGGCGCCAGCACGTCGATCGGTGCGAACGCGACGCGGCGTTCCGCGAGCGTATCCTCGATCGCATCGTGCGACGTCGACGGCGCGAGCGACAGCGCCGAGAAGATCTCGGCGCTCGTCACGCGGCCCGGGTCTTGCTCCACCCCGTGCACGAGCACCGGCACGCCTTCGCGCGCGAGCAGCAGCGCGAGCAGCGGCACGAGGTTCGGCTGCTTGCGCGCGCCGTTGTAGCTGGGGATCGAGACCGGGCGGAACGCGGCGTCCTGTACGTGCACGGGCTCGAACGACGCCTGCGCGGCGGCGAGCATCGCGGCCAGCTCGTCGGCGGATTCGCCCTTCAGCCGATAGGCGATCAGGATCGCGCCGAGTTCGACGTCCGACACGCGCGCATCGAGCATCGCGCGATAGAGCGCGAACGTGTCCTCGGCGGACAGGGCGCGCGCGCCGTTCGGGCCGCGGCCGATTTCCTTGATGAAGCGGGCGCAAGGGAACGGAGCGGCGGCGGGATCGTGGGAAGCGGTCATCGGAACGTGGGGCGGGCGGCCGGCATCGGGCCGCGCGGTGAGCGGTAAGGAATGCCCCGAGTATCGCACGGGCGCGGCCGTGCATCGCGCCGCGCTACACTCTGCTTCCCGGCGGCGCGCGCACCGCTGCGCCGCGCGCCCATGCCGCCGCCGGCCGAATACGACCAAAGAGAGACATCCCATGAAGCTCTACAGCTATTTCCGCAGTTCCGCGTCGTACCGCGTGCGGATCGCCTTGAACCTCAAGCAACTGCCGTTCGACTATGCGCCCGTGCACATGCTGCGCGACGGCGGCGAGCAACTGAAGGACGCGTACCGCGCGCTGAACCCGGATGCGGTCGTGCCCACGCTGATCGATGGCGATGCGACGCTGCAGCAGTCGCTCGCGATCATCGAATATCTCGACGAAACCCATCCCGAGCCCGCGCTGCTGCCGAAGCAGCCGGTCGATCGCGCGTATGTGCGGGCGGTCGCGCTGCAGATCGCATGCGAAATCCACCCGCTCAACAACCTGCGCGTGCTGAAGTACCTGAAGCACACGCTGAAGGTGCCGGAGGAAGCAAAGAACGCGTGGTACCGGCACTGGATCGAGGCGGGCTTCGACACGCTCGAGACGCGTCTCGCGAACGATCCGCGCACCGGCAAGCTGTGCTTCGGCGACACGCCGACGCTCGCCGACGTATGTCTCGTGCCGCAGGTGTTCAATGCGAACCGCTTCTCGATCGACACGACGCGTTTCCCGACGATCCAGCGGATCGTCGACCATGCGGCGACGATCGATGCGTTCAAGGCCGCCGAGCCGGGCGTGCAGCCGGACGCTGAATGAGCGCGGAATGCGCGCCGCGGCCCGTGGCGCGCAGGATCGGGCGCGCATGAAAAAGGGCGCCCGAAGGCGCCCCGTGCGATGCGAGCCGGCGGTGTTCAGCCGAGCAGCGCGTCCGCGAATTCCACCGCGCTGAACGGCTGCAGGTCCTCGACCTTCTCGCCGACGCCGATGAAGTAGACGGGCACCGGCCGTTGCCGCGCGATCGCCGCGAGAATCCCGCCCTTCGCGGTGCCGTCGAGCTTCGTCACGATCAGGCCGGTCAGGCCCAGCGCGTCGTCGAATGCCTTCACCTGCGTGAGCGCGTTCTGGCCGGTGTTCGCGTCGATCACCAGCAGCACTTCGTGCGGCGCGCCGTCGTGCGCCTTCGCGATCACGCGCTTCACCTTCTTCAGCTCTTCCATCAGGTGGAGTTGCGTCGGCAGGCGGCCGGCCGTATCGGCCATCATCACGTCGATCTTGCGCGCGCGCGCGGCGCTGACCGCGTCGAAGATCACTGCGGCTGGATCGCCGCTTTCCTGCTGCACGACCGTCACGTTGTTGCGCTCGCCCCAGACCGCCAGCTGTTCGCGCGCGGCCGCGCGGAACGTGTCGCCGGCGGCCAGCAGCACCGACTGGTCGAAGCTCTGCAGATGCTTCGCGAGCTTGCCGATGCTGGTCGTCTTGCCCGCGCCGTTCACGCCGGTGATCATCATCACGAGCGGCTGCGCGCGGCCGAGCATCAGCGATTTCTCGAGCGGCGTCAGCAGCTCGACGAGCAGGTCGTGCAGCGCATTCTTCACCTGCTGCGGATCGGTCAGCCGGCCCGCGCGCACCTTCTCGCGCAGCGCGTCGAGCAGGTATTCGGTCGCGTCGACGCCCGCGTCGGACATCAGCAGCGCGGTTTCGAGCTCCTCGTACAGAACCTCGTCGATCTTCGTATTGACGAACACGCCAGTGATGCTCGAACCCGTCTTCGCGAGCCCCGTTTTCAGGCGTGCGAGCCACGACTTCTTCGCCGAGGCGTCCTGCAGCGGCGGCGGGACGATCTCGACCGTCTCGACGACTTCGTCGCGGCCGTCGTTGGTCGGCGTGACCGTCATCACGACGGCCGGCGCGGCCGGTTGCGCGCTCGCCGGCGGCACGTCGGCCGCGGGCGGCGCGTCGAGCACGGGCGCCGCCTCGGCCGCGTCGGACGCTTCGTCCGCTTGCTGCGCATCGGCCGATTGCGATTCCGCCGGATCGGGCTCCTGCGTTTTCTTGAATCGTTTGAAGAAACTGAACATGGTCTGACGTCGGGAAGAGGGCGGGCCGCCGCCGGGAGCGGGGCGCCGGACGGGCCGTTCTGCGTTCGCGCGGGCGCGGCGCACGGCGGCCGAAACCGTGCATTTTATCAGTGCGGCGTGACCCTCGCGTCAGTGCGCGTCGCCGCTGTGGTAACGTGCGCCTGTTTGGCGGCGCGCCCCTGCGCGCGCCCGGTCCCTCCGTCGTCGATATCCCGTATGTCCCGTTCCTCTTCCGGCCGCCCCGCGGCCCCTTCCAGTCGCGGCAAGCCGCACACGATCCGCATCATCGGCGGCGACTGGAAACGCACGCCGCTCGCGGTGCTCGATCTCGACGGCCTGCGCCCGACGCCCGATCGCGTGCGCGAGACGCTGTTCAACTGGCTCGGCCAGGATCTCGAAGGCCGGCGCTGCCTCGACCTGTTCGCGGGCACCGGCGCGCTCGGCTTCGAAGCCGCGTCGCGCGGCGCGGCGAGCGTCGTGATGGTCGAGCGCCATCCGCGCGCCGCGCAGCAGCTGCGTGCGATCAAGGACAAGCTCGGCGCCCGTTCGGTCGAGGTTGCCGAAGCCGATGCGCTGCGGCTCGCGGCCGGGCTCACGCCGGGCGCGTTCGACGTCGTGTTCCTCGATCCGCCGTTCGACGACCTGGCCGCGCTCGAGCGCGCGATCGCGCTGTCGGCACCGCTCGTCGCGGCGGGCGGCGCGCTCTACGTCGAAACGGGGGCGGAACTCGACCCGGCCGCGCACGACGCGCTGGCGGGCTGGCAGGTGGTGAAGCACGGCAAGGCCGGTGCGGTTCACTATCATTTGCTGCGGCGCGAAAATGATGAATAATGCGCGTTCCATACGAGGCGGCGCGCCGCAAAGGCGACGCATGCCCATCTCGGCAGCGGCGCGTGCATCGCACGGCTGCCATCCCGTTTGCGTGATGACAGGAGGAGCGACATGGTAGTCGCCGTGTATCCCGGTACGTTCGATCCGCTGACGCGCGGGCACGAAGACCTCGTGCGGCGTGCGTCGAGCATTTTTGATACGCTGGTGGTGGGCGTTGCCGACAGCCGCGCGAAAAAGCCGTTTTTCTCGCTCGAGGAACGTCTGACGATTGCGAACGAGGTGCTCGGCCATTACCCGAACGTGAAGGTGATGAGTTTCACCGGCCTCCTGAAGGATTTCGTCCGCGTCAACAATGCGCGCGTGATCGTGCGCGGGCTGCGCGCCGTGTCCGATTTCGAATACGAGTTCCAGATGGCGGGGATGAACCGCTATCTGCTGCCCGACGTCGAGACGATGTTCATGACGCCGTCCGATCAGTACCAGTTCATCTCGGGGACGATCGTGCGCGAAATCGCGCAGTTGGGCGGCGATGTCAGCAAATTCGTGTTTCCGTCCGTCGAGAAGTGGCTGACCGAGAAGGTCACCGCGATGGGAGGCCCTGCCGCGTGATGCGGCGCGGCCGGTTTCATCGCGAAGCCGGCCGCCGGCCTGAAGAAGTGAGATCAGTATGGCTTTGATGATTACCGACGAGTGCATCAATTGCGACGTGTGCGAGCCCGAGTGCCCGAACGGCGCGATTTCGATGGGCCCGGACATCTACGTGATCGACCCGAACAAGTGCACCGAGTGCGTCGGCCATTTCGACGAACCGCAGTGCCAGCAGGTGTGTCCGGTCGAATGCATTCCGCGCGATCCGCAGCATGACGAATCGCACGCGCAATTGATGGAGAAGTACCACGCGTTGATCGCCGTGAAGGGCGACGACGCGTCGTGATCCTGCGCTGACGCGCGCTTTGTGTGGCGCGCGCGTCGCGCTTTCTGCCCAGCGCCATTCGGCGCCGGTTCTTCCGTGTCAGGCCAGCAGCTCGCGCAACGCCGCGACGAGCGCATCGCATTCGGCATCGGTGCCGACGGTGATGCGCAGATGCTGGTCGATCCGCGGCAGCCGGAAGTGCCGCACGAAAATTTCCCGTTCCTTCAGCTTGGCCGCGATCGCGCTTGCGTCGTGCGCGGGATGGCGCGCGAACACGAAATTCGCGGCCGACGGCACGATCTCGAAGCCGAGTGCGTCGAGCGCATGCGTGAGCCGCGTCCGGCTGTCGATCACGCGCCGGCAGGTGGCGTTGAAATAGTCGGTGTCTTCGTACGCGGCCTGCGCGGCGACCTGCGCGAGCCGGTCGAGCGGGTACGAGTTGAAGCTGTCTTTCACGCGGTTCAGCGCGTCGATCAGCGCCGCGTCGCCGAACGCGAAGCCGACGCGCATGCCCGCGAGCGAGCGCGCCTTCGACGTCGTATGCACGACGAGCAGGTTCGGATGACGGTCGATCAGCGTAATGGCCGACTGCGCGCCGAAATCGATGTACGCTTCGTCGATCACGACCACCGACGACGGATTCGCGGCCGCGATCCGCTCGACGTCCGCGAGCGGCAGCGCGCGTCCGGTCGGTGCATTCGGGTTCGGAAACAGCACGCCGCCGGCGTCGTCGAGATAGTCGTCGACGCGGATCGAGAAATCGTCCGCGAGCGGCACGACCGTGGTCGCGACGCCGTACAGGCGCGCGTAGGTCGGGTAGAAGCTGTACGTGATGTCGGGAAAGCGCAGCGGCCGGTCGTGCTTGAGCAGCGCCTGGAACGCGTGCGCGAGCACCTCGTCGGAGCCATTGCCGACGAACACCTGTTCGGGCTGGATGCGGTGATGGGCCGCGACCGTCTCGCGCAGTGCGCGCGCGACCGGGTCCGGATAGCGGCGCAGCGTGTCGCCGGTCTCGCCGAGTTCGCGTGCGATTGCCGCGACGACACGCGGCGACGGCGGATAGGGATTCTCGTTGGTGTTCAGCTTGACGGGGTGCGCGAGCGCGGGCTGTTCGCCCGGCACGTAAGGCACGAGTTTCTGAACGACGTCGCTCCAGTAACGGCTCACCGCTTGGCTCCTGTCGGGCAAAGCGTCCAGATTACCGCATGTGCGCGTCGCGGTGGGGCGGGCGAGGCCGCCCGGTTGCGCCGGCCGGCCGACGCTACCAGGCCGGTGCGGGTGCGGTCAGTTGCGATGCAGCTGCATCGTCGCGCGGTCGAGTTCGCCCTTGACGACCATCGGCATCACGGCAAGCGCGCGTTCGATCGAGGCGTCGATCACGTCCTGTTCCTCGCGGCGCGGCGGTTTCAGCACGAAGTTCGCGACGTCGGGCTTCGCGCCGGCGCGCGCGCTTTCCGGAATCAGGTCGCGCGGATGGCCGATGCCGATCCGCAGTCGCCAGTATTGCTGCGACGACAGGTGCGCGGTGATGTCCTTGAGGCCGTTGTGGCCGCCGCTGCCGCCGCCGAGCTTCAGCTTCACGGTGCCGGGCGGCAGGTCGAGCTCGTCGTGCGCGACGAGGATCTGGTCGGGCAGGATCTTGAAGAATTGCGCGAGCGCGACGACCGACTGGCCGGAGCGGTTCATGTAGGTCTGCGGCTCGAGCAGATGAACTTCCTCGCCATGCAGGCGCGCTTTCGCATAGAAGCCGTGGAAGCGGCGTTCGTCGCGCAGCGTCGTGCCGGCTTCGCGGGCGAGCTGGTCGATCAGCCAGAAGCCGGCGTTGTGGCGCGTCGCGGTGTATTCCGCCCCGGGATTGCCGAGGCCGACGATCAGTTTGATCATGACGTTTCGAAGGCGGCGGCAGCCGCCTGGGCGCAGAAAAAGAAAAACCCGCCGGGCAAGCCGCGGCGGGTTGCGTCGACCGTTTCGTGAAACGGATCGATGGGGCGCGTACGCAGCCGCTTAGGCAGCCGGCGTTTCGCCTTCTGCTGCGTCCGACACGGCGCCAGCCGGGACCGTCGCCGAAGCGATGACCGGGTTTTCCGCGTCGACGTGCGCGACCAGCGCGACGCCCTTCGGCAGTGCGATGTCCTTCGCGTGCAGCGACTGACCGGCTTCGATCTTCGACAGGTCGACTTCGAGGAACTCCGGCAGGTCGGCCGGCAGGCACTCGATTTCGATTTCCGTCGCGACGTGCGAAACGATCGCGCTCGACAGCTTCACGGCCGGGCTGACTTCTGCGTTCAGGAAGTGCAGCGGTGCCTTCGTGTGCAGCTTCTTCTTCGCGTCGACGCGCTGGAAGTCAACGTGCAGCACGAGTTGCTTGAACGGGTGGTATTGCACGTCGCGCAGCAGAACCTGTTGCGACTGGCCAGCCACTTCCAGGTCGAGGATCGACGAGTGGAAGGCTTCCTTCTTCAGTGCATGCCACAGCGCGTTGTGATCCAGTTCGATCTTTTGCGGGGCTGCTTCGCCACCGTAGACGATACCCGTGGTCTTACCGGCGTTGCGCAGGCGGCGGCTCGCACCCGTACCTTGCTGTTGGCGCTCGAAAGCGACGACTTTCATGTGATTCTCCATTTGCTGCCCGCGACCAGGCAGTAAAACGGGGCCATCAGCGGCCCCCGATGAAACGGCCGGGGTTTCGTCTATCCCGTCCGATTGTGCAAAAAGCGAAGCGTTGCCGCTTCGCTTTGTGCGCATGCTTCGTTCCGTCGATTCGCGATCAGGATTCCGCGAACAGCGACATCACCGAATCGCCGCGGCGAATCCGCGAGAACGTCTCGGCCAGCAGGCTCGCGCTCGTCAGCGAGCGGATCTTCGAGCACGCCAGCGATTCGGCCGACAGCGGGATCGTATCGGTGACGACCAGCTCGTCGAGTTCCGATGCAGCGATACGCTCGGCGGCGCCGCCCGACAGCACCGGGTGCGTCGCGTAGGCAAAAACCTGCTTCGCGCCGCGCTCCTTCAGCACTTGTGCAGCCTTGCAGAGCGTGCCTGCCGTATCGACCATGTCGTCCATGATCACGCAGGTGCGGCCCTCGACTTCACCGATAATGTTCATCACTTCGGCGACGTTCGCCTTCGGGCGACGCTTGTCGATGATCGCGAGATCGCAGTTCAGCTGCTTCGCGAGTGCCCGGGCACGCACCACGCCGCCGACGTCCGGCGACACGACGAGCAGATCCGAGTAGTTCTGCTTGCGCAGGTCGCCCAGCAGGATCGGCGTCGCGTAGATGTTGTCGACCGGGATGTCGAAGAAGCCCTGAATCTGGTCGGCGTGCAGATCCATCGTGATGATCCGCTCGACGCCGGCGATTTCCAGCATGTTCGCGACGATCTTCGCCGAGATCGCGACGCGCGCCGAACGCGGGCGACGATCCTGACGCGCATAGCCGAAGTAGGGGATGGCAGCGGTGATCCGGCCAGCGGATGCGCGCTTGAGCGCATCGACCATGATCATCAGTTCCATCAGGTTGTCGTTCGCCGGTGCGCACGTGGATTGCAGGACGAAGACGTCCTTGCCGCGCACGTTTTCCTGG
This sequence comes from Burkholderia sp. E168m22, assembly GCF_001319805.1. NCBI lineage: Bacteria > Pseudomonadati > Pseudomonadota > Betaproteobacteria > Burkholderiales > Burkholderiaceae > Burkholderia > Burkholderia sp. E168m22. Next base: position 30,731 of record NZ_BBSK01000039.1, on the reverse strand, counting down.
ATCTCGACCTGGATCTCGCCGTCGGAGAAACGGCTGACCATTGCTTTGCCGAGGGGGATACCAAGGATATTGACGACTTCCTGGGCGAGCGCGGGATTCGCGTTGCCAGTAAAGACCATCAGGCCATCATGGCTGTGGCTGCTCATCGTGCACCTGCTTCAGGCTTGGGCGGGAAATGCGGGAAAATTTTTGGCAGGGGAGGAAGGACTCGAACCCTCGCATGCCGGAATCAAAATCCGGTGCCTTGACCAACTTGGCGACTCCCCTACACTTAACTGATAACTTCACCGAACTTGTGTAGGCCGTTCGGTAAAGTAAAACTTCATGACGCGAAAGCGAAGAGCGGATGCTCGTTCAGACTCTCGGCAACTGCGCCATTCCAACTGGCGGGCAGTTTGGCTTTCGCCGCTTCTGCCTCGTGCTTGCTGTGAAACGCTGCAAACACGCTTGCTCCGGAGCCGGTCATCCTCGCGGGGGTCACATCATACAACCATTTGACCGCCTGCGCAACTTCCGCGTACTTCCTTGTTACAACTTCCTGCATATCGTTCCGGCCGAAGCTATCTGGCCATTCCGCATCGCTGGTTTGCTGTGCAAGAAAGTCAGCAATTGTGACGGGCTTCGTATCTCTTGTCAACAACTCATCTGAAAATATTTCAGCGGTCGGGACATGAACGCGTGGCGTCACAACCAAGAACCAGCGAGTCGGCAATTCTACCTCAGCTAATTCTTCTCCGATACCCTCTGCGAACGCATTTTTTCCAAAAATAAAAAACGGGACGTCGGCACCGAGTTTGACCGCGAGCGACTGAAGCTCGGCGCGCGGCAAATCGAGTTGCCACAGGCGGTTCAGCGCGAGCAGCGTCGTCGCCGCGTCGGAGCTGCCGCCGCCGAGGCCGGCGCCCATCGGCAAGATCTTGTCGATCTCGATGTCGACGCCGTGCGCGGTACCCGTATGCGCTTTCAGCAGGTTGGCCGCGCGCACGACGAGATCGCTTTCCTCGGGCACGCCGGGCACGTCGGTGACGCGTGCGACGCGGCCGTCGTTGCGCCGCGTGAAGTGCAGCGTGTCGCCCCAGTTCAGCAGCTGGAATACGCTCTGCAGATCGTGATAGCCGTTCGGACGACGGCCGGTGATGTGCAGGAACAGGTTGAGTTTCGCGGGCGCCAGGCAGTTGCGCAGCGAGCGGGTCGAATCGGTCATGCGGGTATCGGGGCTAGGCGCGCGTGCTCACTGATCGAGCACGAGCTTGATGTCGAGCGGCGGCGTCGCGCGCACGAGGTTGACGCGTTTGACGCCCGTGGCCGGGGCGTCCGCGTAGGCAAGGTAGTCGATCGTCCAGCCGTCCTGGCGCAATTGCTTGATGCGCGTGCCGTCGGCCGGGTCGCGCACGGTTTCGGCGGGCGTCGCGGGCGCGGCGGTCGGCAGCAGCCAGTAGCGCAGGCCCGCGAGCGGCAGCTCGAAGCCGAGCGTCTTCTGCATCAGGTCGCCGACGTCAGGCGCATATTGGGTCGGCCGGTTCGGCAATTCGAGCGACGCCGCGCGCGGCGTCGACTTCACGACCGCGAGCGTCTGGCCGAGCGGGCTGCGCAGCTCGAGCGACACGTCGTCGCCGTGCTCCTGCCAGTCGAAGTTGCCGTACACGTTCTGCGGGTTGCCGAGACGATCGTCGTAGCGCACCGCGAAGCGGCCATGGTAGGCATGCGTTGCGGCCGTTTGCAGTACGGCGCCAGTCGGCGCATTGGCCGACGGCGGCGTGCTCGCGCAGCCGGCGAGCGCGAGCGCCGCGCCGGCCGCGGCCAGCGTGCGCTGCGCGCGGGAGGACAGGGAAAACATCGGGAACATCTGCATCAGAGGCCGTTGATCTGCAGGCGTTTCAGCGTCTGCACGAGCGTTTCGTTGTCGGGCTCGAGCTTCTGCGCGGCACGCCACGCGTTGCGCGCGTCGTCCTGCGCGCCGCTCTTCCACAGCACTTCGCCGAGATGCGCGCCGATTTCGGCGTTCGGCTGCAGTTCGTATGCACGCTGCAGCACCTTCGTCGCCCCGGCCGTGTCGCCCATCCGGTACTTCACCCAGCCGAGGCTGTCCATGATGTACGCGTCGTTCGGCGCGAGCGCCATCGCCTTGTCGATCAGCTTGCTGGCCTCGGGCAGGCGCTGGTTGCGATCGGCGAGCGAATAGCCGAGCGCGTTGTAGGCCTGCGGGTTGTCGGGCTGCGTACGGATCAGCTCGCGCAGTTGCTTTTCCATCGTCGCGTAGTGGCCGGTCTTTTCGGCCGCCATCGCGTAGTCGTAGCGCAGGTCGGGGTCGTCCGGGAAGTCCTGGACGGCCTGCCCGAGCCGCGCCTCCGCTTCCGGATAGCGCTTCGCCGTGAACAGGATCGACGCATCGGTGCGCGCCACCACGGCCGCATCGCGCGGATCCGAGATCGGCAGGTTGTCGAGCACCTTGCGCGCCTCGTCGGTCTTGCCCTGTTTCTGCAGCAGCTGCGCGCGCGTGATTTGCGCGGGCAGGTAGTGCTGGCTCGTCTGGTCGACCTTGTCGAGCCATTGCGACGCCTGCGCGTCGTTGTTCTGGTCGATCGCGATCTGCGCGAGGTAGATGTAGCCCTGGCCGACGTCGAGGTTCGGCTGCTTGTCGCCGAGCTGCACGTACTGCTTCAGGTAGCCGGTCGCCTCGTCGAGTTTCTTCTGCTGGATCTTGATCAGCGCGAGCGCCATCAACGGCGTCGGGTCCTTCGCGTCGAGCTTGCGCATCGTCTCGAACTGCTTTTGCGCATCGTCGAGGCGATCGTCGGCGAGATAGAGCTGCGACAGCGCCAGCCGCGCGTCGCGCGACTTCGGATTCTGCTGAACGTACTTCTCGAACGACGCGATGCCCGCCGCACGTTCCGCCGGCCCCATCTGCGACAGCATCAACGCTGCCGGCAGGTAGTCGGGGCGGATCTGCAGCGCCTGCTTCAGCGACTGCGCGGCACCGTCCTTGTCGTCGACCGCGAGCTGCTGCCGCGCGATCGCGAGCTGCGCCTCGGGGCGATTCATGTCGTTCTTCAGCATGTCCTTCAGCACCGCGAGGCCGCCGACGCGGTCGGGGCCGCGCACGAGCAGCGCCTGCAGCGCGAGGATCGCCGGGCCGCGCGTGTCGCCGGTCGCGCGGGCCAGCTCGCGCGCGAGCATCGGCTGCGCGTCGGCCGGCTTGCCGGCGAGCACCAGCAGCGCGGCGTCGACCTGCGACGCCCGGTTCGAATCCGGTGCGTACTGACGCCACAGGTTCGCGGCGGACAGCGCGTCGGCCGGGCTCTGCGCGCCGAGCGCGATTTCGGTCGCGCGCTGCGCCATGCGCGGATCGCGCGTGTCGCGGGCCAGCGCGAGGTAGGTCTGGTAGGCCGGCGCCGGCTGGTTGCGCTGGAGCGCGACCTCGGCGGCGAGCACCTGGTAGACGATCTGGCTCGTCAGCGGCACGCCGGGGAGATTTTTCTGCTCGTCCGGCATCACATGCTCGAACGCACCCTGCGGCTCCGCATCGTCCGATGCCGGATCCTGCGCGTGGGCCGGAAAGGCGGTGAGGGTCCAGACGGCAAACAGCGCGGCACCGAGTGCACGGCGGACCGGGAAGGCGCGCGCGCCGCGCACGGCGGCGGGGCGCTCCTGAAGCAGCTTCGAGGGCAGGGTCATGGAAATCCGTTCGATGTTTCAACCGATTGTAACGCGCTCGCTACAATACACGCACGATCGTGATAGGGTCCGCTTACCTGTGGAACCCCCATGCGAATGCCCGAAATCGCCCGCCTCGCGTGCTGCCAGACGGGCGATTTCGGGCATTCCCGTGTTTCATTCGGGGTTGCCGCGAGAACGGCCGTTCTCGTGGCGCCGCATGCGCGTTCACCCTGTAAACAGACCGTAGCCTCAGACCCGCAAAACATGCCAGAGTTGCCAGAAGTCGAAGTCACGCGCCGGGGCATCGAGCCCTTTGTCGCGGGCCGCCGCGTCGAGCGTGTCGACGTCCGTACCGCGATGCTGCGCTGGCCCGTGCCGGCGGGGCTCGCCGAGCAGTTGCGCGCGCGCGAGGTGCTCGCCGTCGAGCGCCGCGGCAAGTACCTGCTGTTCGAAGTCGATGCGGGCTGGTTCATCGTCCATCTCGGGATGACGGGCACGCTGCGCGTGCTGCCCGCGGCCGGCGTGCCGGTCGCCGCGAAGCACGACCACATCGACTGGATCTTCGACGAATTCGTGCTGCGCTTCCGCGATCCGCGCCGCTTCGGCGCCGTGCTGTGGCACCCGCGCGAAGCAGGCGACGTGCATGCGCATCCGCTCCTCGCGAGCCTCGGCGTCGAGCCGTTCTCGCCGGCGTTCACCGGCGCGCTGCTGCATGCGCGTACGCGCGGCCGCACGGTGTCGGTCAAGCAGGCGCTGCTCGCGGGCGACATGGTCGTCGGTGTCGGCAACATCTATGCGTCGGAGAGCCTGTTTCGCGCCGGCATCCGGCCGACGACGGCCGCCGGCAAGGTTTCACTGCCGCGCTACGAGCGGCTGGCCGACGCGGTGCGCGCGACGCTCGCCGACGCGATCGAGCGCGGCGGCAGTACATTGCGCGATTTCGTCGGCAGCAACGGCGAAAGCGGCTACTTCCAGCTCGACTGCTTCGTCTACGATCGTGCCGGCCAGCCGTGCCGCGTTTGCGGCACGCCGGTTCGCCAGATCGTGCAGGGCCAGCGGTCGACCTATTTCTGCCCGACGTGCCAGCGTTGAAACCCTTTTCCACAATTCGATAACTTGAAGCCGCCCCGCATCGCCCCCGCTCCGTTCCCCGTCACGCCGCTGCACCGCACGTTCGCCACGCGTCTCGTCGCGTGGCAGCGCGCGCATGGCCGCCATGACCTGCCATGGCAGAACACCCGCGATCCGTACCGGATCTGGCTGTCGGAAATCATGCTGCAGCAGACGCAGGTATCGACCGTCATTCCGTATTACACGCGCTTTCTCGACCGCTTCCCGGACGTCGCCGCGCTCGCGGCCGCGCCGAGCGACGACGTGATGGCGCTGTGGGCGGGCCTTGGCTACTACTCGCGCGCGCGCAACCTGCACCGCTGCGCGCAGGTCGTCGTCGCCGAACACGGCGGCGTGTTTCCGGCGACGCCCGACGCGCTGGCCGAACTGCCGGGCATCGGCCGTTCGACGGCCGCCGCGATCGCGTCGTTTGCGTACGGTGCGCGCGCGACGATCCTCGACGGCAACGTGAAGCGCGTGCTTGCGCGGGTATTCGGCGTCGAGGGCTTTCCGGGCGAGAAGCGTGTCGAGAACGACATGTGGGCGCTCGCCGAATCGCTGCTGCCCGATGCCGCGAACCCGGCCGACGTGAGCGCGTATACGCAGGGGCTGATGGATCTGGGCGCGACGCTGTGCGTGCGCGGCAAGCCCGACTGCGCGCGCTGCCCGTTCGCGGGCGACTGCGTCGCGCAATCGACCGGCCGCCAGCGCGAACTGCCGGCCGCGCGGCCCAAGAAGGCCGTGCCGACGCGCAAGACCTGGATGCTCGTGCTGCGCGACGGCGACGCCGTGCTGCTCGAGCGACGGCCGCCGACCGGGATCTGGGGCGGGCTGTGGAGCCTGCCGCAAGCGGACGGCGATGCCGCGCTCGCGGAGCTTGCACGCGGCTTCGGTGGCGGCGGCACGGTGCCGCTCGCGCCGCTCACGCATACGTTCACGCATTTCCGGCTCGAGATCGAGCCGCGGCTGAGCGATCTGGCGGACGGCGGTGGCCTGCCGTCGCAGGCGCGCGACGCGGACACCGCATGGGTGCCGCTGAGCCGGCTCGACGCGTACGGCGTGCCGGCGCCCGTGCGCAAGCTGCTCGATGCGCTGAGCGGGCCGCTGCTGTAACGAACGGGGAAGGGCGCGGCGCCGGCCGCGTTCGGGAAGGTGCCGGGTGGCCGCGCGCAGGAGAGGTTGTCGGGCGCACGCGGCACGCGATGCGCGGCGGCTCAGGCGCGGCAGTTACAGCCAGCCGTGCCGGTCGAGTACGTGGTGCACGGCGTCGATGCGCGCGCCGACGTCCGGAAACTCCATCAGCTTCTGCCGCGCGCGCAGGTCGAGCGGCAGCAGCTCGGCGAGGCGGTTCGACACCCAGCTCGGATCGTCGAGGCGGAACGGTTCGCCGAACGGCATCTTCTCCGGATCGGACTTCTTCAGCGCGTCGATGATGCGCTCGAGTACCTCGGCGCACGAGCCGAACTGGGCGAGTGCCTGTTCGCCTTCGAGCGGGATGTCGTCGGGCAGCGGCTCCGCGATGCCGACCAGCAGCCCGTTGCCTTCGACGCGATACGACAGCAGCTCGAAACGCTGCGTGCCGACCGCCTGCAGATACAGCATCCCGAATTCGCCGGTATCGCATTCGGTGATGCGCGCCATGCAGCCGATGGTTTCGGGCACCGACACCGCGCCGTCCTGCGCGACTTCGGGCCCGCTCTTCAGCAGGCACACGCCGAACGGTGCGTCGTCGCGCAGGCATGCGCGCGACATGTCGAGATAGCGCGCCTCGAACACCTTGAGCGGGAGCAGCCCTCCGGGAAACAGCACCGTGTGCAGCGGAAACAGCGGCAGGTCGATCAGGGTGGTCGATAGGGAGGACATGGCGCGCGGGCGTGGGGGCGGGTGTCGCTAGGGTCGGTCGACCTCGGAGACGAGCCGCGACGACGCGTCGACATCCACTGGCGCGTCACGATGCCGCACGATCACGTTCGCGTCGCGCGCGAGGCGCGCGGCGAGCGTTTCCGCGATGAACACCGAGCGATGCTGGCCGCCCGTGCAGCCGATGGCGACGGTCAGGTAGCTGCGGTTGTCATCGCGGAAGTGCGGCAGCCATTTCATCAGGAACGCATGGATGTCGTCGATCATCTGATGGACGATCGGCAGTGCGTCGAGAAAGGCGATGACCGGCTGGTCGAGCCCGGTGAGCGGGCGCAACTGGTGGTCGTAGTACGGATTCGGCAGCGCGCGCACGTCGAACATCAGATCGGCGTCAAGCGGCACGCCGCGCTTGAAGCCGAACGATTCGAACATCACCATCAGGTCGTTGTTCTTTTGCTCGATGAAGCGCTTGACCCAGGTGCGCAGCGCGTTCGCGCGCAGCGTGCTGGTATCGATCTGGTGGCCGAATTCGGCGAGCGGCGCGACGAGTTCGCGCTCGCGCTCGATCGCTTCCTCGAGCGACGACAGCAGGCCGACGTCCGCATCGTGCGACCGCGAGCCGGACAACGGATGGCGGCGGCGCGTTTCGGAGAAGCGCTGGATCAGCGCCTGGGTGCTCGCGTTGAGGAACAGTACGCGCACGTCGTGCTCGCGGGACAGCTCGCGGATCAGCCCGGGCATTTCGTCGAGCGACGCGCTCGAGCGCGCGTCGATCGCGACCGCGAGCCGGCGCTGGCCGTCCTGCGCGAGGTAGCGGGCGAGTTCGGGGAGCACGTGCGGCGGCAGGTTGTCGACGCAGTAATAGCCTGCGTCTTCGAGCGCGTTCAGCGCGACGGACTTGCCTGAGCCGGAGATGCCGGTGATGAGGACGATGCGCATGGGAACAGAGAATCCTGACGTTTCATCATAGCACCGGCTCGACGCGTCGGCGTTGCGCGGCCGGCGCGTGCGGGTTACACCAGTTTGCCGGGGAACTGACTGTCGGGATCTTGCATCGCGAGTCGTTGCCGATCCATGAAATCGCGCAACGTGTCGATTCCGCGCAACTGCAGGATCGTGTTCCGGACGGCCGCCTCGACGAGCACCGCGAGGTTGCGGCCGGCCGCAACCTGGATCGTGACCTTGCTGATCGGCAACCCGAGCACGTCGACGGTCTGGCTTTCGAGCGGCAGGCGCTGGAATTCGCCGTCGGGGCGCCGCACGAGCTGAACGATCAGCTTCAGCTTCATTTTCCGCCGCACGGCGGTTTCGCCGAAGATCGTCTTGATGTCGAGCAGGCCGAGGCCGCGCACTTCGAGCAGGTTCTGCAGCAGCGGCGGGCAGCGCCCTTCGACGAAATCGGGGCCAAGACGGACGAAATCGACCGCGTCGTCGGCGACGAGGCCGTGCCCGCGGCTGATCAGCTCGAGGCCGAGTTCGCTCTTGCCGAGGCCCGAATCGCCGGTCAGCAGCACGCCCATCCCGAGAATGTCGAGGAACACGCCGTGCAGCGTCGCGCGCGGCGCGAGGATGCGCGACATGTAGAGCCGCAGGCTGTCGATCACGGCGGCGGCCGACATCGGCGTCGTGAACAGCGGGGTGGACGAGCGCGTGCAGCGCAGCACCAGTTCGGGCGGCGCCGCGGCACCGCCGGCGACGACGAGGAACGGCGGTTCGAGCGCGATCAGCTCGGCCATGTGGCGCGAACGGTCTTCGTCGGTCTGGCGCTGGTAGTAGTCGATTTCGGCTTCGCCGAGCACCTGGATCCGGTTCGGGTGGATCAGGTTCAGGTGGCCGACGAGGTCGGCGCTCGACGTTGCGTTGCCGACCGTGTCGGCCGAAAAGCCGCGTTCCCAGCCTTCATGCCCCGTCAGCCAGCTCAGTTTCAGCGTGGCTGCGTTGTCGTCGAAGATGCTCTGGGCGTTGATGCTGGACGTATCCATGACTCTCGTCACTCCAATGGGCCGGTGCGGGCGCGCGGCGACGGACGTCGCCATGCCGGGCCGGCGCCGGGCGGCCCTGGACGGCGGCATGGGCCGCCTCGTACGGGGAAATATTCCGCCCGGAACAACTCAAGGTTGCCACTGAGTGAGCAGGCGATGCAACTCGGCGATATCCGTTTCGTTGTGCAGACGCTCGCGTGCGTCGCGATCGGACAGCAGTTGCGCGATTTCCGACAGGATCTCGAGGTGCTGCTGGGTGGCTTGCTCGGGGACGAGCAGGAAGATCAGGAGGCCGACCGGCTGGCCGTCGGGCGCTTCGAACGGGATCGCATCGGCGAGGCGGACGAACGCGGCGAGCGGGTGCTTGAGGCCCTTGATGCGGCCGTGCGGAATCGCGACACCTTCGCCGAGCCCGGTCGAACCGAGGCGCTCGCGCGCGAACAGGTTGTCCGTGACGGTGCTGCGGCCGATGCCGTTCTGATTCTCGAACATCAGCCCGGCTTGTTCGAAGACGCGTTTCTTGCTGGTGACCGAGAGGTCGATGACGACGTTCTCTATGGGCAGGATTTTGGCTAGGCGATTCATGTTGGCAGGCGATTGGGCGGCCTGGGGTCTCCTTGCGGCGGCGGACTGATTTTCCATGTTCGGCGATATCAAGGCATGTGGCATGGCAACCTGCAACGCAGCTACCGCATCCAACACCCCCCGGCGATAACCGGAACATTATAGAGCACAGCCGCGTGCGTGGCGCAGCACGGACGGACCGGTTGCACCTCCGCGTGGAGTGGCAAAAAAAACGCCCGGCGAACCGGGCGGCGTGCGTGTTGCGGTGACGGTTATTGCGGCGGCAGCTCGATCTGATCGATCGACGGCTGAAGCTTGATCGGGTCGTGCGCGTGCGTTTGCAGGCGCTCCATGTGCTTGACGACCTGGCGATCCAGCTTGTCGATCAGCAGATCGATCGCGGCGTACAGGTTGCCGTTCGCGCTTTCGACGAAGATGTCCTTGCCCTTCAGGTGCAGGTTGATTTCCGCGCGCTGCTGCTTGTCCTTTTCCTTGTGGTTGTCGACCGAGAGGATCACAGTGCCATCGATCACCTGATCGCTATGCCGTAGCACCCGGTCCAGCTTGGTGATCACGTATTCGCGAATTGCAGGCGTGACTTCGAGATGATGTCCACTGATCTTCAGGTTCATAGTGCTTCTCCAAGCGAGTGGCCACCCGGCCGCATCAAGGCGGCGCTCCGGTCGACTTGCCCGTGCCGCACGAAGCGGCGTATCGCGGACAGATCGTCCGGCCTGTTCCCCGTGTGCGCGGTGGCCGGGACACGCCTGCCGCCGGGCAGGCAGCAGGCTTAAAGAGACTTGCGCAGATTCACTGCCGGGATCTTGAGGGCTTCGCGATATTTCGCAACCGTGCGGCGCGCGACCACGAAACCCTGTTCTGCCAGCAGCTCGGCAATGCGGCTGTCCGAAAGTGGCGATTTTGGGTCTTCAGCTCCTATCAGTTGCTTGATGAGGGCTCGGATGGCGGTCGACGAGGCGGCGCCACCGGTGTCGGTCGAGACGTGAGATCCGAAGAAGTACTTAAATTCAAGCGTCCCGAACGGGGTCAGCATGTACTTCCCGGTTGTCACACGGCTGACAGTCGACTCGTGTAGGCCCAGCGTATCAGCTATTTCCCGCAAAACCAAGGGGCGCATGGCAATTTCACCGTGCGCAAAGAAATTCTTCTGACGCTCGACAATAGCCTGCGCGACACGCAGGATCGTGTCGAAACGCTGCTGGATGTTCTTGATCAACCAGCGTGCTTCCTGGAGCTGCTGCTTCAACGATCCGGCCGACGGATCGCCGCGGCTGTTGCGCAGGATGTTCGCGTACAGGTTGTTGATCCGCAGGCGCGGCACGACCTCCGGATTGAGCTCAGCGAGCCATCCCTGGCCGGCCTTCTTCACGATGATGTCGGGCACGACGTAGTCGGCCTCGGCCTTGCCGTAGGCGGCGCCGGGGAACGGCTCCAGCGAGCGGATCAGCGCGTGCGCGTCGCGCAGCGCGTCGTCGCTCGCCTTCAGGTGCTTGCGCAACCGTGTGAAGTCGCGTGCGGCGAGCAGTTCGAGATGCTGCGACACGATCTCGAGCGCGAGCGTGCGCGTGGGGGACGGATCGAGCCGCAGCAGCTGCAGCTTCAGGCATTCGGAGGCCGAGCGCGCGCCGACGCCGGCCGGGTCGAAGCTGTGCAGCAGCGCGAGCGCCGCATTCAGTTCGTCGCCGTCGATTTCCAGTTCGGGCGGCAGGTCGGCGAGCACTTCGTCGAGCGTGGCGGTCAGGTAGCCGTCGTCGTCGAGCGATTCGATCAGGAACATCACGAGCGCGCGATCGCGCGGGCCGGCCTGCGTGACGCGCAACTGCGCCGAGAGATGATCGCGCAGCGACGTCGCGGCTTCCTGCACCTGCAGCGGCGGCAGGTCGTCGTCGTCGGACGCGCCGCTCGAGCGGCCGTATTCGTCGAGATTCCACTGCGGGCCGTCGTTGCCGTCACCGGACCCGTAGCCGTCGTATTCGTCGGCGCCGGCCGGCTCGTCGCGCTCGGCGCGATCGCTGGACGTGCTGCTGCCGTTGGTCGCGGTGGGCTCGGTGTTCTGTGCGGGCGGCGTCTGCGCGATCAGCGATCCGTCCGCCGCGACGCGCAGCGGGCTGGCGATCCATTCGTCGTCGTTCTCGAGTAGTGGGTTCTGCGCGACGGCCATCGCGACTTCCTGCTGCAATTCGAGCGTCGACAACTGCAGGAGCCGGATCGACTGCTGCAGCTGAGGCGTCAGCGCAAGATGTTGCGACAGGCGGAGTTGAAGGCTGGCTTTCATGGCAAGGAGGGAGTCATACCGGCAGTTTGCCACGACCCAGGCGCATTGAGCCATCCGCGATTACGCGCGGCGCGCCGCCCGGCCGCGGGCAGGGCCGCGGGCGTGGATGCAAAGCGGGGCGCAGCCCCGCGCGGCGATGCCGGGCGGGGTGCAGCCAGCCACGAGGAGGACGTTACATGCGGAAGTGTTCGCCGAGGTACACGCGGCGCACGCTTTCGTTTTCGATGATTTCGCTCGGCGCGCCGGCGGCCAGCACCGAACCGTCGCTGATGATGTACGCGTGGTCGCAGATGCCGAGCGTTTCGCGGACGTTGTGGTCCGTGATCAGCACGCCGATGTTGCGCTGTTTCAGGAACTTGACGATCTTCTGGATCTCGAGCACCGCGATCGGATCGACGCCGGCGAACGGTTCGTCGAGCAGGATGAAGCTCGGGTTGGTCGCGAGGGCGCGCGCGATTTCGACGCGGCGCCGTTCACCGCCCGACAGCGACAGCGCGGGGTTCTCGCGCAGGTGGCCGATCTGCAGCTCGTCGAGCAGCGCTTCGGTACGCGACGAGATCGCGTCCTTCGACAGCCGCTTGCCGTCCTCGCCGTGCTGCAGTTCGAGCACCGCGCGGATGTTTTCCTCGACGGTCAGCTTGCGGAACACGGACGCTTCCTGCGGCAGGTACGACAGGCCGAGCGACGCGCGCTTGTGGATCGGCAGCAGGCTGATCGAGCTGCCGTTCAGCGAGATTTCGCCCGCGTCCGTCGGCACGAGGCCGACGATCATGTAGAACGACGTGGTCTTGCCGGCGCCGTTCGGGCCGAGCAGACCGACGACTTCGCCGCTCTTCACGTCGAGCGACACGTCCTTGACGACCGTGCGCGAGCCGTAGCGCTTCTTCAGGTTGCGGACGACGAGCGAGCTCGTGGTGCCGGCCGGCTGGCGGTTCGGGAGCGCGTTCATTGGCCCGGCGCCCCCTGGATCGTGGTCGACGGCGACAGCTTGGCCGGCGCCCCGTTCAGCGGCGCGGGGCCGCCGTTCTTCGGCGACAGCATCGCGCGCACGCGGCCGTTCGGGTTGCCCGGCGCCGCGACGTCCTTGCCGCCCTTCGCGGTGTAGAAGTCGCGCTGGCCGTCGTACGTGATCACGCTGCCGTGCACGGTATCGGCGATCGTCGACGTGCCCTGCAGGCGGCGCACGGTCGCGGCGGTGGTCAGCGTGGTGAGATCCTGCTTGCCGTCGTAGTCGATGCGCTCGGCGTCGCCGTCGATGTATTCGTCGAGGCCTTCGCGCTTCTGGCGGAACGTCGCGTGCTTCTTGCCGCTGCCGAACGACGTCGCGTACTGATAGCCTTCCGGGTCCTGGCGCACTTCGACGCGATCGCCCTTGATGATGATCGTGCCCTTCGTGATCACGACGTTGCCGGTCGCGACCGTCACCTGCTTCAGATCGTCATAGGTCAGGTTGTCGGCCTCGACGTTGATCGGCTTGTTCTGGTCGGCCTTCTCGGCATGGGCGAGCGGCGCCAGCCCGACGAGCGGGAGCGCCACGAGCGTCGCGGCGAGCGCGGCGCGGACGGCGCGCGCAGCGCCGCCGGAAATCTGTCGAGGGAACGGTTCGTTCATGCAGTCACGTGAGGGATGCGTCACTTGGGTTGACCTTTCGAGCCGCCGGACGTGTCCGCCGCGGCGATCGTGCCGCGCACGTTGCCGTAAAGCTCGATGACCCGGGTGACGTTGTTGTACTTCATGCCGTCGGTCGCGTTGACGAGCGACAGGCCGCGCTGAAGTTTAACCGGCTTTTCGGTCTGGATCACATCGTCATTGACGAAGATCCGGAAATGCTGGGAATCGGCCTGCATCTGCGGATCGCCGCCGCCGGCCGCGCGCAGGATGCGCGCATCGTCGTACAAATCGACGATCGACACGTCGCCGTTGACGGTGCCGCGCTTCGCGGTGGTCGTCACGACCGGCTTGCCGGGCTGGAACGCGCGCATGGCCGGATCGGTCAGGTCGCTGCCTTCGGTGTCTTCGTAATGGACCAGCTTCGCGGCCGTCAGCCGGTACTGGGTCGTGCCGGTCTGGTCGAGCTCGGTGACCGAGAAGTTGTCCGCGAAATAGTCGGGCGTGTGGCGCTTCGGCTGCGCGATGCCCTCGCCGGGCGGCGGCAGCGTGGCCTGCAGCAGCCACCACGTGATGCCTGCGAGCGCGGCGACCGCGGCGAGCGGCAGCATCTGGGTCCAGCGGAAATGCGTGCTCATCGGTCAGGCTCCGCAGGCGGCGGCGAGCAGCGCGTCGTAGCGGCGCTGCGCGCGCAGGATCGCATCGCAGACCTCGCGCACGGCGCCGTGGCCGCCGCGGGCCTCGGCGACCCAGTGCGCGCGGGCGATCACCTCGGGGTGCGCGTTCGCGGGGGCCGTCGCGAAGCCGCAGCGCAGCATCACCGGCAGGTCGGGCCAGTCGTCGCCCATGTAGCCGCAGGCGTCGGCCGTCAGGCCGAGCGACGCGATCAGCTCGCCGAACACGGTGAGCTTGTTTTCGACGCCCTGGAACAGGTGCGCGATCTTCATTTCCTTCGCGCGGGCCGCGACGATCTCCGAGCGGCGGCCCGTGATGATCGCGGTCGCGATGCCGGCTTCGCCGAGCAGCTTCACGCCGTGGCCGTCGAGCGAATTGAACGACTTCATCGCGTCGCCGGCCGCGGTAAACAGCAGTCCGCCGTCGGTCAGCACGCCGTCGACGTCGAAAATCATCAGCTTCACGCGGCTCGCGCGTTCGGCCGCAGTCAGCGCTGCGCTCATCAGATCACCTTCTTCGAAAACAGGTCGTGCATGTTCAGCGCGCCGATCAGCGCGCCGTCGGCATCGACGACCAGCATCTGGTTGATCCGGTGGCGCTCCATCAGTTCCACGGCCTCGACCGCCAGGTGGTCCGGCGCGATCGTGCGCGGGTCGCGCGTCATGACTTCGGTGATCGGCAGCGTGCGGAAGTCGCCGTCGCGGGCGAGCACGCGGCGCAGGTCGCCGTCGGTGAAGATGCCGGCGACCTTGCCGTCGGCGTCGACGACGGCCGTCATGCCGAGGCGCTTCGCGGTGATCTGGAACAGCGCGTCCGACAGCGTCGCATTCAGCCCGACGGACGGGACGTCGTCGCCCGAGCGCATCACGTCGCGCACGTAGGTGAGCAGGCGCCGGCCGAGCGCGCCGCCCGGATGCGAGCGCGCGAAATCTTCCGAGCCGAAGCCGCGCGCGTCGAGCACGGCGACGGCGAGCGCGTCGCCGAGCGCGAGCGCGGCAGTCGTGCTCGCGGTGGGCGCGAGGTTCAGCGGGCACGCTTCCTTCGACACCGCGGCGTTCAGGTTCACGTCGGCGAGCGTGCCGAGGCTCGAGCCCGCACGGCCCGTGATCGCGATCAGCTTCGCGCCGATCCGCTTCACGAGCGGGAGGATCGCGACGAGTTCTTCCGATTCGCCGGAATAGGAGATGCCGATGAAGACGTCGTCGGAGGTGACCATCCCGAGGTCGCCGTGGCTGGCCTCGGCAGGGTGGACGAAGAAGGCCGGCGTACCGGTGCTGGCCAGCGTGGCTGCGATCTTGCGGGCGATATGCCCCGATTTGCCGATCCCGGAGACCACGACGCGGCCGCGGCAGCCGAGCAGCAGCGCCACGGCCTGGACGAAGCCGCCGTCGAGCTGGTCGCTCAGCGCGCGCACGGCGTCCGCCTCGATGTCGAGCACGTCGCGGGCGAGCGCGAGCGCCCGATCATCATTGATTTTCGCTATCATGCGCGGAGTATAGCAAAGGCGTTTGTTCGCCGCGCCGGCCTTCGGACTCGTCCGAAGCAGCCTGTCCACCGCCACCACCCCGCGCCCGCATTGCCGTGGCCCCGACGAACGAGGACGCTTCGCCTGTGATTTCCCCGCTCGAAATGACCCTGCTGCTGCTGCTGGCCTCAGTGGTGGGCGTCGTCGTATTCCGCTCGTTGAACCTGCCGCCGATGCTCGGCTACCTGACCGTCGGCATCCTGGTCGGCCCGCACGCATTCGGCGTCGCGGCGGATCTCGAACGGGCCGAGCACCTCGCGGAATTCGGCGTGGTGTTCCTGATGTTTTCGATCGGCCTCGAATTCTCGCTGGCGAAGCTGAGGTCGATGCAGCGGCTCGTGTTCGGGCTCGGCCTCTTGCAGGTCGTCGCGACCCTCGTGCTCGCGCTCGTGCTCGGCGCGCTGTTCGAGCACTGGGTGCACATCACGTGGCAGGGCAGCATCGCGCTCGGCGGCGCGCTCGCGATGTCGTCGACGGCGATCGTGTCGAAGATGCTCGCCGAGCGGCTCGAGATCGAGACCGAGCACGGCCGCAACATCTTCGGCGTGCTGCTGTTCCAGGATCTCGCGGTGGTGCCGCTCTTGATCGTGATCGCCGCGTTCGGCGCGGAATCGTCGAAGGATCTCGCGCTCACGCTCGGCTTCGCGGCGGTCAAGATCGTGATCGCGCTCGCGCTGCTGCTCGTCATCGGCCAGCGCTTCATGACGCGCTGGCTCAACGTCGTCGCGCGGCGCCGCTCGCAGGAGCTGTTCGTGCTGAACCTGCTGCTCGTCACGCTCGGCGCCGCGTTCATCACCGACCGCTTCGGCCTGTCGCTCGCGCTCGGCGCGTTCATCGCCGGGATGCTCATTTCCGAGACGCCGTTCCGCCATCAGGTGGAAGAGGACATCAAGCCGTTCCGCGACGTGCTGCTCGGCCTGTTCTTCGTGACGACGGGGATGCTGCTCGATCCGCGCGTGATCTGGGAGCATCCGTTGATCGTGCTCGGCTTCTTCGTCGGGCAGATCCTGTTCAAGGCGACGATGATCGCCGGGCTCGCGCGGCTGTTCGGCGCGACGCCGGGCGTCGCGATGCGCACCGGCATCGGCCTCGCGCAGGCCGGCGAATTCGGCTTCGTGCTGCTGAACCTGATCCTCGACCGGCATCTCGTCGATTCGACGCTGCTGCAGGCGATCCTCGCGTCGATGCTGCTGTCGATGCTCGCCGCGCCGTTCCTGATCCAGAATGCCGACCGCATCGTGATGCGGCTGTCGTCGACGGAATGGATGCAGCAGTCGCTGCAGATGACGCGGATCGCGACGCAAAGCCTCAAGCAGCGCGGCCACGTGATCATCTGCGGCTACGGCCGCGCGGGCCAGAACCTCGCGCGCATGCTCGAACAGGAAGGTATTTCGTACGTCGCGCTCGACCTCGATCCCGATCGCGTGAGTGCTGCGGCGACCGCCGGCGAATCGGTCGTGTTCGGCGACGCGGCGCGCCGCGAGTCGCTGCTCGCGGCCGGTATCCACCGGGCGGCGGCCGTCGCGATCACCTACGCGAACACGCCGTCCGCGCTGCGCGTGCTGCATCACGTGCACGAGCTCGAGCCGACGCTGCCCGCGATCGTGCGCACCGTCGACGATGCCGATCTCGAGAAGCTGCTCGCGGCCGGCGCGACCGAAGTGATTCCGGAGATCGTCGAGGGCAGCCTGATGCTCGCGTCGCACACGCTGGTGCTGGTCGGCGTGCCGATGCGCAAGGTCGTGCGGCGCGTCGAGGAGATGCGCGACGAGCGCTACAGCCTGCTGCGCGGCTATTTCCGCGGCGCGGACGATGCGGACGACGACGATCACGAGCAGGTGCGGCTACAATCGGTGCCGGTCGACGCGCGCGCGGACGCGGTCGGGCGTTCGCTGGAAGAACTCGGGCTGTACGCGCTCGGGCTGGAAGTCACGGCGATCCGCCGGCACGGCATCCGCGGCGTCGAACCCGATCCGCAGACCAAGCTGCGCGCGAGCGACATCGTGGTGCTGCGCGGGCTGCCCGAGGCGCTCGCGCTCGCGGAGGAGCGGTTGTCGCGCCATCGGCGCGATCCGCCGGCCGCGGCTGCGTGAGCCGCGATTCACAACCCGACCCGTATTGATCAGAAACGGTGCCCGATCTTCGCGCACCGTTTTTTTCGGAGAGTTTCATGCCGCATTCGTCGCCGGGCGCACCGCTCGATCCGGTCGCCTTCATCCACAGCCAGATCCGCACGGTGCCCGACTGGCCGCAGCCCGGCGTGCAGTTCCGCGACATTACGACGCTGCTGCAGAGCCCGAAGGCGCTGCGCATCCTCGTCGACCTGTTCGTCGAACGCTATGTCGACGCGAAGCTCGACTACGTCGCGGGGCTCGACGCGCGCGGCTTCATCATCGCGCCGATCGTCGCGTACGAGCTGAGCGTCGGCTTCGTGCCGATCCGCAAGGTCGGCAAGCTGCCGTACAAGACGCGTTCGGAGTCGTACGACCTCGAATACGGCAGCGCGACGGTCGAGATCCACGAAGATGCGTGCAAGCCCGGCGACCGCGTGATCATCATGGACGATCTGATCGCGACCGGCGGCACGATGATGGCGGGGCGCAATCTGCTGCAGCGGCTCGGCGCGGAGGTCGTCGAAGGCGCGGCGATCATCGACCTGCCCGATCTCGGCGGCTCGACGCTGCTGCGCAACGCCGGACTGCCGGTCTATACCGTTACCGAATTCGCCGGCCACTGAACGCCGGTCCGTCGGGGTTTGCCGCCCCGGCTGGCCTCGGTTCACGCTTGGTTCACCGCTTGGTTCACCTTCCGCAGCGAGGTCACGATGCCCAACTTCATGCTGTTTCTCGCCACGTCGGTCGCGATCACGTTCGCGCCGGGTCCCGACAACCTGCAGGTGCTCGCCCGCGGCATCTCGCAGGGCCGCGCGGCCGGCTTCGTCGCCGCGCTCGGCTTCACGGCGGGAATCCTGTTCCACACGACGCTCGCGGCGCTCGGCGTGGCGGCCGTGCTGCGTTCGTCGCCGGTCGCGTTCCAGATCCTGAAGCTCGCGGGCGCCGCGTACCTCGTGTGGATCGGCATCAAGGCGCTGCGCAGCCAGGGTCTCGCGAACGCGCATGCGCGGCCGCCGCAGCCGCTCGGCACGATCTTCCGGCAGAGCGTGATCGGCAACCTGATGAACCCGAAGGTCACGCTGTTCTTCGTCGTGTTCCTGCCGCAGTTCGTCGATCCGCACGGCGCGCAGAGCGTGACGCTGCAGATGTTCGAGCTCGGCGCGCTGTTCATGCTGCAGACGGCCGCGGTCTTCTCGCTGTTCGGCGTCGGCGCGGGCATGATCGGCACGTGGCTGAAGCGGCGCCCGAAGGCCGGCGTGTGGCTCGACCGGATCGCGGGCGCCACGTTCATCGCGATCGGCATCCGCGTCGCACTGAAGGATTGATGACGATGACGTTTCCGTGCATCGCGGCCGCGCGCCGCTTCGATCCGGCCGCGCACCTGCGTTTCGAGATCGCCGGCCAGGCGGTCGGCTGGGTGCGCCGCCAGGACGTCGCGAAGCTCGCGCGCTGGCCCGACGTGTTCGAGCTGACCGGCGAGCGCGTCGTGCTGTCGGCGCGCTACGATTCGGTCGATGCGCGCAGCATGGCGTTGGCCAGCGCGATCGGCGCGCTCGCGGCCGAGGGCGCGATTCCCGGCTGGCGCGACGAGATCTACGCGATCCGCAACCGCTTCGACGATCCGCCGCTCGCGTATATCGAGCGCGCCGCGTCGCGCTTCTTCGGCACGCAGACCTATGCGGTGCACGTGAACGGCATCGTAGAATATGCGGTTACGCCGGGCGAGCCGCCCGTCGCGACCGCGCCGAAGATGTGGCTCGGCCGCCGCAGCGCGACCAAGGCGACCGACCCCGGCATGCTCGACAACGTCGTCGCGGGCGGGATCGGCTGGGGGCTGGGCGTTCACGAGACGCTCGCGAAGGAATGCTGGGAAGAAGCCGGCATTCCGGCCGACCTGGCGGCGCGCGCGATCGCGGGCCGCACGGTGCAGGTACTGAACTCGCTGCCGGAAGGCACGCAGTCCGAACTGATCTTCGTGTACGACCTGCCGCTGCCGCACGATTTCGCGCCGCGCAACCAGGATGGCGAAGTGGCCGAGCACCTGCTGGCCGGCGTGCCCGAGGTGATCGGCTGGCTGCGCGAAGGCCGCGCGACGATGGATGCGAGCCTCGCGACGCTCGACACGCTGCTGCGTCACCGCTGGATCGCGGCGGCCGACGCGGCCGGCATCGACGCGCTGTTCGTGCCGGCTGCATGACGTGCACTGCGACGCGCGCCGCGCGGCGCGAACGGGCAATTTGACGAATACGGAAACAATGGGAGTAGCGGTCATGCCGACCGATCACAGCTTTATCTTGAAACTGTCGTGCCCTGACCGGCACGGCATCGTCCATGCGGTCTCGGGCTTCCTGTTCGAGCGCAGCAACAACATCCTCGATTCCGCGCAGTTCGGCGACAGCCGCACCAGCGAGTTCTTCATGCGCGTGCACTTCGAACAGGACGGCGGCGGCGTGGATGCCGCGTCGGCGCTCGACACGCTTCGCAAGGAGTTCGCGCCGCTCGCCGAACAGTTCTCGATGCGCTGGGAGTTGCACGATGCGGCCGTGAAGCCGCGCGTCGTGATCATGGTGTCGAAGATCGGCCACTGCCTGAACGATCTGCTGTTCCGCTATCGCACCGGCCAGCTGCCGATCGAGATTCCGGCGATCGTGTCGAACCACAAGGAGTTCTACCAGCTTGCCGCGAGCTACAACATTCCGTTCCATCACTTTCCGCTGATCGGCGGCTCGTCCGATGCCGCGAAGGCCGCGCAGGAAGCACGCGTGCTGGAAGTGATCGACGAGCACCAGGCCGATCTCGTCGTGCTCGCGCGCTACATGCAGATCCTGTCGCCGAACATGTGCGAGCAGCTCGCCGGGCGCGCGATCAACATCCACCATTCGTTCCTGCCGAGCTTCAAGGGCGCGAAGCCGTACTACCAGGCCTTCGACCGCGGCGTGAAGCTGATCGGCGCGACCGCGCACTACGTGACGACCGATCTCGACGAAGGCCCGATCATCGAGCAGGAAGTCGAGCGCGTCGACCACAGCATGACGCCCGACCAGCTGACCGCGATCGGCCGCGACGTCGAGTGCGTGACGCTCGCGCGGGCGGTGAAGTGGCACGTCGAGCACCGGATCGTGCTGAACGGGACGAAGACGGTCGTGTTCCGCTGATCCGTCGGCCCCCAACGGCCGGCTCCACAAGCGAAAACGCCGCGCCCTTCACGGGGCGCGGCGTTTTTGTTTGCCGGTGGCGGGCGGCTTCAGATCAGCCGCAGCAGGTACAACTCGCGTTTCAGGTACGCATAGAAGATCGGCGCGGCGATCACGCCCGGCAGCCCGAACGCGGCTTCCATGATCAGCATCGCGAGCAGCAGCTCCCACGCGCGCGACTCGATCTGGCCGCCGATGATCTTCGCGTTCAGGAAGTATTCGAGCTTGTGGATGACCACGAGGAACGCGAGCGACGCGATCGCGGTGCCCATGCTGACCGACAGCGACACCGCGACGATCAGCGTGTTCGAGATCAGGTTGCCGATCACCGGCAGCAGGCCGACGATGAACGTGACCAGCACGAGCGTTTTCGACAGCGGCAGCCGTTGATGGAAGATCGGCAGCGCGACGAGCAGGTAGATGCCGGTGAATGCCGCGTTGATCGCCGAGATCTTGATCTGCGCGAACACGATGCGGCGGAACGCGTCGGCGAAGCGCGACACGCGCGTGACGAGCGCGGTCGACAGCGGTCGGCGCACCTTGCCCTGCTCGACGCCGATCGCGATCATCGCGCCGATGATCATCCCGAACAGCACGTGGCCGAAGCCGCGCGCGACGCTCTTGCCGCTTTGCTGGAGCTGGTCCATGTGCGAGTGCATCAGCACGGCCGCCTTCGTCTTCATCTGTTCGACGTCGACGGGCAGCAGGTTGGCGATCCAGGCCGGCGTGCGGGCGCGGGTCTGCTCGACGATCTGCATCAACTGGCCGAGCAGGCTCTGCAGGTTCGGCACCGTGTGTTCGAAATGCTCGATGATGGCGAGCGTCAGGCCGGTGAGCGCGCCGACGATCGCGATCGACAGCAGCACGACGGCGACCCAGCGCGCGCGCATGCTGGTGGTATGGCGTTCGATCACGGGCGCGATCGTGTGGATCAACTGGTAGACCAGCAGGCCGGCCAGCATCCCGCCGAGCAGCTTGAGCTCGAGGACGAGCCACATCATGACGAGCGCGAAGAGATAGCTGCCGATCTCGAGTGCCGACAGCTTCGGCAGGCTCAAGTCGCTCGTCAGCCGCACGCTGCGCAGGTGCGGCTCGCGGTTCTGCGTGTCGCGCGACTCTTGTTGCTTCTCCATCGTGGATTCCTGTCGTCCGTATGTCGTGCCGCGCCGCGCGCGGTAGCGCGCGGGTCGCCCGGCGCCGCACCGGATTGGTGCGGATGGCGAACCTTACGACCGTAAAGTATAGCTGCCATTATGGTCCGCAAACGGGCCGTTTGGCGCGTGGTGTAAACGCAGAAGGGAAAACGAGGGGGCGCGGCGGCTACGACGAGCGCGCGGCCGGGCGGCCGCGCGCGGGCAGGGTGGAACGGGCGTCAGCCGGCCGCGACTTTGCGGGTCGGACGCTTGAGCAGCGGTGCGAGGTACTTGCCGGTGAAGCTCGCCTTCGTCTTCGCGACCTGCTCGGGCGTGCCCTGCGCGATGATCTGGCCACCGCCGGCGCCGCCTTCGGGGCCGAGGTCGATCACCCAGTCGGCCGTCTTGATCACGTCGAGGTTGTGCTCGATGATCACGACCGTGTTGCCCTGGTCGCGCAGCCGGTGGATCACTTCCAGCAGCAGCGCGATGTCGTGGAAGTGCAGGCCGGTGGTCGGCTCGTCGAGGATGTACAGCGTGCGGCCGGTGTCGCGCTTGGACAGCTCCAGCGACAGCTTCACGCGCTGCGCCTCGCCGCCCGACAGCGTCGTGGCCGACTGGCCGAGGCGGATGTAGCCGAGGCCGACGTCGAGCAGCGTCTTCAGCTTGCGCGCGATGACCGGCACCGCGCTGAAGAACTCGTACGCATGCTCGACCGTCATGTCGAGCACTTCGCTGATGTTCTTGCCCTTGTAGTGCACTTCGAGCGTTTCGCGGTTGTAGCGCTTGCCGTGGCACACGTCGCACGGCACGTAGACGTCCGGCAAAAAGTGCATCTCGACCTTCAGCACGCCGTCGCCCTGGCACGATTCGCAACGGCCGCCCTTCACGTTGAACGAGAAGCGGCCCGGATCGTAGCCGCGCTCCTTCGACGTCGGCACGCCCGAGAACAGCTCGCGGATCGGCGTGAACAGGCCCGTGTACGTGGCCGGGTTCGAGCGCGGCGTGCGGCCGATCGGCGACTGGTCGACGTTGATCACCTTGTCGAAGTGCTCGAGGCCCTCGATCGCCTCGTGCGGCGCCGGTTCGGCCGCCGAGCCGTACAGGTGGCGCGCGACCGCGTGATACAGCGTGTCGTTGATCAGCGTCGACTTGCCGGAGCCGGACACGCCGGTGATGCAGGTCAGGAGGCCGACCGGCAGTTCGAGATCGACGTGCTTCAGGTTGTTGCCGTGCGCGTCGACGATGCGCAGCATCCGCTCCGGATCGGGCGCGAGCCGCTCGTCCGGGTACTCGATCACGCGCTTGCCGAGCAGGTACTGGCCGGTCAGCGACTGCGGGTTCGACTGCACCTGCTTCGGCGTGCCTTCGGCGACCACGACGCCGCCGTGCTCGCCCGCGCCGGGGCCCATGTCGACCACGTAGTCGGCCGTGCGGATCATGTCCTCGTCGTGCTCGACGACGATCACCGAGTTACCGAGGTCGCGCAGGTGCTTGAGCGTCGCGATCAGGCGGTCGTTGTCGCGCTGGTGCAGGCCGATCGACGGCTCGTCGAGCACGTACATCACGCCCGTGAGCCCCGAGCCGATCTGCGACGCGAGCCGGATGCGCTGCGCCTCGCCACCCGACAGGGTTTCCGCGCTGCGCTCGAGCGACAGGTAGTCGAGGCCGACGTTGTTCAGGAACGTCAGGCGCGCGACGATTTCCTTGATCACCTTGTCGGCGATCTCGCGCTTCGCGCCTTCGAGCGTCAGCCCGTCGAAATAGCCGAGCGCGTCGCGCAGCGGCCAGCCGCTGATCTCATAGATGCCGCGCGCGTGGTCGCCGGTGCCGATCCGCACGTGGCGCGCTTCGCGGCGCAGGCGCGTGCCGTCGCACGACGGGCACGGCTGGTTGTTCTGGTACTTCGACAGCTCTTCGCGCACCGCGACCGAATCGGTCTCGCGGTAGCGGCGCTCGAGGTTCGGGATGATCCCTTCGAATACGTGCTCGCGGATCGTCGTGCGGCCGCGCTCGTTGATGTACGAGAACGGGATCGTCTGCTTGCCCGAGCCGAACAGCAGCACCTTGCGGATTTTTTCGGGCAGATCCTCGAATGCGGCGTCGATGTCGAATTCGTAGAACGCCGCGAGGCTCTGCAGCATCTGGAAGTAGAACTGGTTGCGGCGGTCCCAGCCCTTCACCGCGCCGGCGGCAAGCGACAGCGACGGGTGCGCGACGACCCGCTTCGGGTCGAAGAACGTGATCTGGCCGAGGCCGTCGCATTCCGGGCACGCGCCCATCGGGTTGTTGAACGAGAACAGGCGCGGCTCGAGCTCCTGCAGCGAGTACGAGCAGATCGGGCACGCGAACTTCGAGCTGAACAGGTGCTCGCGATCGGTATCCATCTCGAGCGCGATCGCGCGGCCGTCGGCGAGGCGCAGCGCGGTTTCGAACGATTCGGCGAGCCGCTGCTTCATGTCCGGGCGCACCTTCAGGCGATCGACGACGACGTCGATCGTGTGCTTGTCGTTCTTCTTCAGCTTCGGCAGCGACTCGACCTCGTAGATCTTCGCGGCGCCTTCGTTCGCGGCGCCGCCGCCCGAGCGCACGCGAAAGCGCACGAAGCCCTGCGCCTGCATGTCCTCGAACAGCTCGGCATGCTCGCCCTTGCGATCCGCGACGACGGGCGCGAGGATCATCAGCTTGGTCTCCTCGGGCAGCGCGAGCGCTGCGTCGACCATCTGCGACACGCTCTGCGCCTCGAGCGGGATGTCGTGATCGGGACAGTACGGCGTGCCGACCCGTGCGTACAAAAGTCGCAGGTAGTCGTGGATTTCCGTGACCGTGCCGACGGTCGAACGCGGGTTGTGGGACGTGGCCTTCTGCTCGATCGAGATCGCCGGCGACAGCCCCTCGATCAGGTCGACGTCGGGCTTCTCCATCAGCTGCAGGAACTGGCGGGCGTACGCGGACAGGCTTTCCACGTAGCGGCGCTGGCCTTCGGCATAAAGGGTGTCGAACGCGAGCGACGACTTGCCCGACCCGGACAACCCGGTAATCACGACCAGCTTGTGGCGCGGCAGGTCGAGATTGACGTTTTTCAGGTTGTGGGTGCGTGCCCCACGGATACGGATCTGTTCCATGAACCTGGCGAAAATGGAGGGAACCAAACCTGCTACTATAACGGCTTTTCGAGACCGTCGTTTACGGCCCCCAGCCTTTACAGCAGGTGGCAGCAAGGCGACACCTGCGCCGGGGAAAGCGGTCGCGCCGCACGGTTCCGGGCGGCCCGCAGGCCGTCTGCATCCGGCCCCGACGTGTCGTCCGAAAGGCCGCCAGGCCGCCGGTCCTGATCTTCCGCCGCCCGCTGCCGGGCGGACATTCCGATCATTCGAAATTCATTCCCGATGTCCAATCCGTCTGCCACGTCTTCCCGCATGACTGCGCCCGAACTGCGCGCGACCACGTCGCTCGCGGCGATCTTCGCGTTGCGCATGCTCGGCCTGTTCATGATCATGCCGGTGTTCTCGGTCTATGCGAAAACCATCCCGGGCGGCGACAACGTGCTGCTCGTCGGGATCGCGCTCGGGGCCTACGGCGTCACGCAGTCGCTGTTCTATATCTTCTACGGCTGGGCGTCCGACAAGTTCGGCCGCAAGCCGGTGATCGCCACGGGCCTCGTGATCTTCGCGCTCGGCAGCTTCGTCGCCGCGTTCGCGCACGACATCACGTGGATCATCGTCGGCCGCGTGATCCAGGGAATGGGCGCCGTGTCGTCGGCGGTGCTCGCGTTCATCGCCGACCTGACCTCCGAGCAGAACCGCACGAAGGCGATGGCGATGGTCGGCGGCTCGATCGGCGTGTCGTTCGCGGTCGCGATCGTCGGTGCGCCGATCGTGTTCCACTGGGTCGGGATGAGCGGGCTGTTCACGATCGTCGGCGTGCTGTCGATCCTCGCGATCGGCGTCGTGCTGTGGATCGTGCCCGACGCGGCGAAGCCCGTGCACGTGCGCGCGCCGTTCGCCGAGGTGCTGCACAACGTCGAACTGCTGCGCCTGAACTTCGGCGTGCTGGTGCTGCACGCGACGCAGACGGCGCTGTTCCTGGTCGTGCCGCGCCTCTTGGTCGACGGCGGGCTGCCGGTCGCCGCGCACTGGAAGGTCTACCTGCCGGTGATGGGGCTCGCGTTCGTGATGATGGTGCCGGCGATCATCGTCGCGGAAAAACGGGGCAAGATGAAGCCGGTGCTGCTCGGCGGCATTCTGGCTATCCTGATCGGCCAATTGTTGCTCGGCAGCGCACCGCATACCATTCTGATTGTGGCGGCGATCCTGTTCGTGTACTTCCTCGGGTTCAACATCCTGGAAGCGTCACAGCCGTCGCTCGTGTCGAAGCTCGCGCCGGGTTCGCGCAAGGGCGCGGCCACGGGCGTCTACAACACCACGCAGTCGATCGGGCTCGCGCTCGGCGGCATCGTGGGCGGCTGGCTGCTGAAGCACGGCGGCGCGAACACGGTCTTTTATACGTGTTCGGGGCTCGTTGCTGCCTGGCTTATAATCGCGGCCAGCATGAAAGCGCCGCCGCGCAAGGCCTGAACCTTTTATTTCGGGCAGGCATCGGCAGCGCGCCGGCTTGCCCCGGCGGGCCCCTGCGGCGATACACGCGGGCGGCCCCGCATCGAATTTACTGGAGAAACACATGGCATCCGTCAACAAGGTCATCCTCGTCGGCAACCTCGGCGCCGATCCTGAAGTCCGTTACCTGCCGAGCGGCGACGCGGTTGCGAACATCCGTCTCGCGACGACCGATCGCTACAAGGACAAGGCAAGCGGCGATTTCAAGGAAATGACCGAGTGGCATCGCGTCGCGTTCTTCGGCCGTCTGGCGGAGATCGTCAGCGAATACCTGAAGAAGGGTTCGTCGGTCTATATCGAAGGCCGCATCCGCACGCGCAAGTGGCAGGGTCAGGACGGCCAGGATCGTTACTCGACCGAAATCGTCGCCGAACAGATGCAGATGCTCGGTGGCCGCGGCGGTTCGGGCGGCGGCGGTGGCGGCGGTGACGAAGGCGGTTATGGCGGCGGCTACGGTGGTGGCGGTGGCGGTCGCGGCGAGCAGGCGGAGCGCGGCGGTGGTGGCGGCGGCCGTGCCAGCGGCGCGGCACGTGGCGGTGCGGGTGGCGGCGGCCAGAGCCGTCCGAGCGCACCGGCAGGCGGCGGCTTCGACGAGATGGACGACGATATTCCGTTCTGATCGCCAGTCGGCATCCTGCATCACGATGGGCCCGAACGTCCGAGCCAAGCCAGTCGCTTGGCCCGGGTTTTCGGGCCTCGTTTCGTTTACGTGGTTCCTGCACGCCGCACCCTGGATGAACCGTGGCTGACGCACTCCCCGACCTCATCGCGCCCCATCTCGACGTCCTGTTCTGCGGGATCAATCCCGGCCTGATCGCGGCCGCGACCGGTCATCACTTCGCGGGGAGAAACAACCGCTTCTGGCGCGTGATCCATCTCGCGGGCTTCACGCCGACGGAAATTTCGCCGCGGGACGATCGCGAGATTCTCCGTTACGGCTGCGGGCTGACGGCCGTGGTGCCGCGGCCGACCGCCAGTGCCGATCAGCTGTCGCGCGCGGAATTCGTGGCCGCGGCCGCCGGGTTCGAGCAGAAGGTCGCGCATCATGCGCCGCGCTTCGTCGCGTTTCTCGGCAAGGCGGCGTATGCGGCGCTGTCGGGGCAACGGGAAGCCGCGTGGGGATTGCAGCCGTCCCCTATCCAGCAGGCGCGGGTGTGGGTGCTCCCCAACCCCAGCGGCAGAAACCTTGCGTTCGGGCTCGACGATCTGGTCGATGCGTATCATGAGCTTCATCTCGCCGCGATGAAGGACCGGCACGATGCGACGCAGTAAGACGGCGGCGCCGTGGCCGGGCACCATCGTGCCGCGCGCGTTCTTCAACCGCATGGCCACCGAGGTGGCGCCGCAACTCCTGAACAAGATCCTCGCGGCAGCGGACGGCCGCGCCGGGCGCATCGTCGAAGTGGAAGCGTATGCGGGCGCGCTCGATCCGGCGGCGCACACCTATCGCGGCAAGACGCCGCGCAACGCGACGATGTTCGGGCCGCCCGGGCACTTCTACGTGTATTTCACGTACGGCATGCACTGGTGCTGCAACTGCGTGTGCGGCCCGGACGGCGCGGGAACGGGCGTGCTGATCCGTGCGCTGGAGCCGCTGCACGGGCTCGAGCAGATGCGCGCGGCGCGGCCGCCGCGCACGCGCGATCGCGACCTGTGCCGCGGCCCGGCTCGATTGACGCAGGCGATGGGGATCGGCGGCGCGCAGGATGGCGTCGACCTAGTCGGCGCGCGCGACGGGTTCGCGATCGTCGACGACGGGATGGCGCCACCCGCCGATCTGGCGGGCGGGCCGCGCATCGGCATTCGCGTCGGTCAGGATCTGCCGTGGCGGTGGAGCGTGCCCGGCAATCGATACGTATCGGGCGCGGTGCCGCGCATCTGACGCGTGCCGCGCCCAAGTCACATGCCCGTCGCGCCCGATTCGACCTGCGTCACGCGGTCGCCATTATTGATCGGCTAAGCTGGCCGTTTCGACGTTTCGATCGAGGGGACACCATGCGGCGGGTCGTATTCAACCAGAAGGGCGGCGTGGGCAAGTCGACGATCGTCTGCAACCTGGCGGCGATCAGCGCGAGCGAAGGATTGCGCACGCTCGTCATCGATCTCGATGCGCAGGCGAACTCGACGCGCTACCTGCTCGGCGACGCGGCGGCCGACGCGCAACCGGGCGTCGCCGGTTTCTTCGAAACCGCGCTGACCTTCAACTTCCGTCCGGTCGACGTCGCGTCGTTCATCCACGCGACCCCGTTCGAGGAGCTCGACGTGATGCCCGCGCATCCGGATCTCGATACGCTGCACGGCAAGCTCGAATCGCGCTACAAGATCTACAAGTTGCGCGACGCGCTGAACGAACTCGACATGTACGACGCCGTGTACATCGACACGCCGCCCGCGCTGAATTTCTATACGCGCTCGGCGCTGATCGCGGTCGAGCGCTGCCTGATCCCGTTCGACTGCGACGATTTCTCGCGGCGCGCGCTGTACACGTTGCTCGAGAACGTGAAGGAAATCCAGCAGGACCACAACGCGGCGCTCGAGGTGGAAGGGATCGTCATCAACCAGTTCCAGCCGCGCGCGAGCCTGCCGCAGCGGCTGGTCGACGAGCTCGTCGACGAAGGGCTGCCGGTGCTCGCGTCGCGGTTGTCCGCGTCGGTGAAGATCCGCGAATCACATCAGCAGTCGACGCCGGTGATCCATCTCGAGCCGACGCACAAGCTCGCGCAGGAGTTTCGCGCGCTGCATCGCGAACTGGCCGGTTGAGCCCGCGCCTGACCGGATCGACCAAGGCCGCTTCGAGCGGCCTTTTTTATCGCGACTCGTCATTCCTCCGATTATTGAATTCGTCATTTATAATCCGGAAAACGATTTCATAATAAATTCAGAAAAACGATTACATGGACTGCGGCTCCATTTTCAATGAAGGCCAGTTTTCTAATAAACAGAATAATGAATTGGTAAATATTGCGCGATGTCACGATGCGCTATGCTGCAAAAAGGTAAAAAGGCATTGCGGGTCGGACGCTCGGGTTGGTCATTCGCGATATCGGCGTGCAGCGGGCCTCGGCGGTCGCCGTATAGGGTAATAAGGGTTTATACCTATCATTAATGCCACTTAATTGACAATTAATCGCTCTAGAATGGTTTCCTTCAACTTCCCGTGCCCAAACAGGTAGCGGGTTGCCAATAAGGAAGCGACTGTCGATCAAGCTTCCACTTTTCTTTACGTTTGTCTCTCGCATTGTTAACAGGAGCGTGCCCGATGTCCGTATTTGCCCCCGAAAAACTCGCCGCCGATTATCAATCCGGTATCGCCGCCTGGTTCGCGATCGCCCGTCCGGCGATCCACGGCTTCGAGGCCGTCGTCGAACTCAACCTGCAAGCGGCCCGGACGGCGCTCGAGGAATACGAGGACAAGCTGAAGAACGCGTTCAACGCCAACAACCCGGCCGCGGGTTTCGCGCAACAGGTCGCCGCGCCGCAGGAAGCGGCCGGCAAGGCCGTGTCGTATGGGCGCCATTTGTTCGACATCGCGGTGTCGACGCAGTCCGAATGGGCGAAGGTCGCGCAGGCGCAGTACGAACAGAACGACAAGCGCCTGAAGGACGTGCTCGGCGAACTGTCGAAGCACGCGCCGGCCGGCTCGGCGCCGGTGGTGGCCGCGCTGAATTCGGCGCTGTCCGCGGCGAGCGCCGCGGCCGACTCCGTGCGTGCGGCGACGGGCCAGGCGATCGAAGCGGCGCAGAGCGGCTTCGATGCGGTCAGCGAAACGGCCACGCGCGGCGCCAAGCAGACGGCGGCCGCCGCCCGCAAGGACGCAGCGGCTGCGCGCGAATCGGCTGCGTAATCGCGCAAATGCGCGCATGAAGGCGCGCGTGAATGCGTGTCGCGCGTCGGCGCGACACGATTGATCGGCGCCGGACGGCGCCGGCGCCGCGTGTGCCACGCGGGGGCCGGCAAGCGTCCGGTGCGCCGCAAGACGTCCGTGCGCGGTGCCCGTGCAGCGGTGTGCCGTGCCGCCGGTGCGAACAGGCGCCACCCGTCAAGACCGCGGCGTGCGACCCCGACCCCGACCGCGATTGCGCCGGTTGGCGCGGCGCGTGCCATCGTCACGTGTGATCGCCTCGTGCCGGCGTCACGACGACAAACTGATTTCGATGCAGGGATTGAACATGACGGATGTAGTGATCGTATCGGCCGCGCGGACCGCGGTCGGCAAATTCGGCGGCTCGCTCGCGAAGATTGCGGCGCCCGAACTGGGCGCGACGGTGATCCGCGCGGTGCTGGAGCGTGCGGGCGTGAAGCCCGAGCAGGTCAGCGAAGTGATCATGGGCCAGGTGCTGACGGCCGGCTCCGGGCAGAACCCGGCGCGGCAGTCGCTGATCAAGGCGGGGCTGCCC
>NZ_BBSK01000038.1:0-175342 GCF_001319805.1 Burkholderia sp. E168m22 | reverse complement strand
GGCGCTGGAGCGCGCGGGCTGGACGCCGGGCGACCTGGACCTGATGGAGATCAACGAAGCGTTCGCGGCGCAGGCGCTGGCGGTGCACAAGCAGATGGGCTGGGACACGTCGAAGGTGAACGTGAACGGCGGGGCGATCGCGATCGGCCATCCGATCGGCGCGTCGGGCTGCCGGATTCTGGTGACGCTGCTGCACGAGATGGCCAAGCGCGACGCGAAGCGCGGGCTGGCGTCGCTGTGCATCGGCGGCGGGATGGGCGTCGCGCTTGCGGTCGAGCGCGTCTGAGCGGCGGCTGACGACACGGTTCGCTCGCGGCGTGGGCCAGCGCCGCGGGCGAGCCAGGCGGTTTTCGCGCAAGACAGGCAGTCAATAACACGCGCGAGGTGCCGGTGCGTGCCGCGTCCGCGACGCGGGCGGCTGCGCATCGAAGCGGTGGGGCGGCAGCAGGTGCGATGCCGTCGCCCCGCCTTTCATCGATTACTTTTTTGTCGGTAATTCATAGTATGACTAAGCGAATCGCAGTTGTGACAGGTGGGATGGGCGGCCTCGGCGAAGCGGTCAGCATCCGGTTGAACGACGCGGGTCACCGGGTAGTCGTCACGTATTCGCCGAACAATGCCGGCGCGGACCGCTGGCTGACCGAGATGCATGCGGCCGGCCGCGAATTCCATGCGTATCCGGTGGACGTGGCCGATCACGACTCGTGCCAGCAATGCATCGAGAAGATCGTGCGCGACGTCGGCCCGGTCGACATTCTCGTGAACAATGCGGGCATCACGCGCGACATGACGCTGCGCAAGCTCGACAAGGTCAACTGGGATGCGGTGATCCGCACCAACCTCGATTCCGTGTTCAACATGACGAAACCGGTCTGCGACGGCATGGTCGAGCGCGGCTGGGGCCGCATCGTCAACATCTCGTCGGTGAACGGCTCGAAAGGGTCGGTCGGCCAGACCAACTACGCGGCCGCGAAAGCCGGCATGCACGGGTTCACGAAATCGCTTGCGCTCGAGGTCGCGCGCAAGGGCGTGACGGTGAACACGGTGTCGCCGGGCTATCTCGCGACGAAGATGGTCACCGCGATTCCGCAGGACATCCTCGACACGAAGATCCTCCCGCAGATTCCGGCGGGCCGGCTCGGCAAGCCCGAGGAGGTCGCGGCGCTGGTCGCTTACCTGTGCTCGGAGGAGGCCGGCTTCGTGACGGGCTCCAACATCGCGATCAACGGCGGTCAGCACATGCACTGACGCGCGGCGGCCCGCAGGGCGTGCGCGCCCGGCGGGCCGCGTTCCCCACTATCCCGCGCCGGAGCGGCGGCAGACGCGCCGCTTCGGCCTCGCATTCCGGAGAACGCATGGGCGACACCTGGCTGGGACTCGTGATCGGCGGCTCGGCACTGGCCGTCGCGCTGACGATGGCGATCTCGCTCTACTGGCTCGAGCGGCGCCGCGCGCGGCTGCTGAGGAACTTCGATCATCGCGATTGCTGGCTCGCCGCGTACGGCAAGTGCTTCGCGCGCAAGCCGGCGAGGTCGCTGCGCCGCATGCGTGGTGCACGCTGAGCGCGGTGCCGACGCGTCGCGATCGGTGAACGCTCGATGACCGGTCGATGAGCGGTCACGCCCCGCGCGCATGCCGTCGGCCATGCGCGCGGGACGCGTGATCAGTCGTTCTTTTCGCCCTTTCCAGCCGACTCGCCGGAGTCGTTCTTGTGGAAGATCCGCTTCGTCGTGCGCTTGGTGGCTTCCCAGCCTTCGCGCGACGCATGGGCGACGCCGTGCCCGACCGCTTTCGCGGCGCTCGCGGTCGCGTGGCCGAAGCTGCGCGCCGCGTCGCCGGTCTTGTGCGCGGCTTCCTTCGAATCGCGCTTGATGTCCTGCTTCACTTCCGACATGTCCGCGTGGGCGAGCGGGCCGAGCAGCGACAGAACGAGCGTGGCGCCAATGAACTGACGAACTTTCACGACCGGGTTCCTTGAGGTGAGCCTCTTCATCGAGGATTCGTGTTGCCGGCAGGCGCCGGTTGAAACGCGCCGGCGGCCGATGCGTCGAGCATCACCGCCGCGCGGCCGGACAGCAGCACGCGCTCGCCGCAGCGCAGCGTGAATTCGTACAGCACCGAGCGGCCGTCGCCGCTCACGCGTTGCGCGTCGATGGTGAGCGGCTGCTCGAACGTGTCGAGCCGGTCGACGAACGCGTCGACGTTGCGCACGCTCGCGAGATAGCCGACGCGCGGGCGGGCTTCGTGCGCGCCGAGCAGCGCGCCGTGCACGGCCATCGCCTGCGCCGCGTACTCGATGCCGCAGACCGACGCGAGCCGCCCATGCGCGCGCAGCGGGTTGTCTGGATCGCGATGGCTCGTCGCGGTGCAGCGGATTCGTTCGGTATCCCACGCATCGACCGAATCGAGCACGCACATCGTGCCGGCGTGCGGAATGTGCGCGGCAATCCACGCATGGTCGAGCGGTGGGGTCAATACGACCGTGGCGGTCATCGCGCGCGCTCCGCGAAGGGTTCGGACATCGCGACGTCGACCTGCACGCGCGTATCGGCCAGGTAGTCGAGCACGACGCGCGTCGATTGCCGTGCGGCGAGCGCTTCGAGCAGCGGCAGCACGCGGGCGGCCGGGTTGCCGGCGCGCAGTGCGTCGAGTTCGGCATGCACGAGCGTCGTGGCGGGCGCATCGGTGAGTTGCACGTCGATGCGGGCGAGCGTGCGCGCGCTCGCTTCCGGCGCGAACACGAGCGCGACGCCGAACGCATCGCCGATCGGCCGCACCGCGCGCAGCGGTTCCGGATAGTCGGTGTCGTACGCGAT
The DNA here is from genome assembly GCF_001319805.1 of Burkholderia sp. E168m22. Classification (NCBI taxonomy): domain Bacteria; kingdom Pseudomonadati; phylum Pseudomonadota; class Betaproteobacteria; order Burkholderiales; family Burkholderiaceae; genus Burkholderia; species Burkholderia sp. E168m22. Next base: position 172,526 of record NZ_BBSK01000038.1, on the reverse strand, counting down.
CAGCAGGCTCGGCACGCGATCGACGACGACCTGGCAGAGACTTTCGAGCAGGCCGGCGGCAAAGCTGCCGTCGTGCGCGCACAGTACGTTCGACGTCGCCGTCGCGCGGGTCGCGATGCTCCAGTAGCCGGCCGGCGCGTTGTGCACCGAGTTGTGGAAGCGGGTCGGCGACAGCTGGCGATCGTCGCCGGCCAGCGTTTCGCAGATCGCGTGGCAGTTCTGGCCGTCGCCGCCGGATGCGCTGAACACGGTCGCGAGCGTCGCGGCGTCTCGGCCGCTCGCGGCCACCGCTTCGTGGCCGACCGCGAGCGCCGCGCGCACGACCGGGCCCGTGCGGCGCCGTTCTGCAGACGGCAGCCCGGCCGGCGGCGGCAGCTCGGTGCGGGCGGGCACGTAGGGCGTGCGGCCCGCGAGCACGTCGGCCGCATGCGGCCAGTCGGTCAATCCCGGCCCGACGAGGCCAATGCTTTCGATGAAGGCGGTGAGTGTCATGGCGGGCCTCAACGACGGGCGCGGCCGGCCACGCGCTGGGCGCGGCCGAGGATCAGGCTGCAATTCGTGCCGCCGAAGCCGAACGAATTGGAGAGGACGGCGCGCACGCGCGTGTCGCGGCTCGCGAGCACGTAATCGGCGACGAGCGCCGGGTCGGGCTGCGTCGTGTTGACGCCGGCCGGCACGAACTGCTCGCGCAGCGCGAGCGCGGCGACGATCGCCTCCAGCGCGCCGGCCGCGCCGAGCGTGTGGCCGGTCGCGCCCTTCGTCGAGCTGCACGGCGTGCGGGCGAACAGCGCACCGAGCGCGCGGCTTTCCGCTGCGTCGTTGCTCGGCGTCGCGGTGCCGTGCAGGTTCACGTAGTCGATGTCGTGCGCGTCGAGGCCGGCGGATGCGAGCGCCTGCTCGATCGCGGCGCGCGCGCCGAGCCCTTCCGGATGCGGCGACGACATGTGATGCGCGTCGCTCGATTCGCCGATGCCGAGCAGCAGGATCGCGTCGGCGTCGAGCGTGGCGGGCGGGGCAGGGACGCGCTCGACGAGCGCGAACGCGGCGGCCTCGCCGATCGAGATGCCGTCGCGCGCGACGTCGAACGGCCGGCATGGCTGGCGCGACAGCAGTTCGAGCGAATTGAAGCCGTACAGCGTGGTCAGGCACAGCGAATCGACGCCGCCGACGACGGCCGCGTCGATCAGCCCGGCCTCGATCATGCGGCGCGCGGAGCCGAACACCTTCGCGCCCGACGAGCATGCGGACGAGATCGCCATCGCCGGCCCGCGCAGCGCGAAATACGCGCGCACGAACGCGGCCGGCGAATACGGGTTGTGCGTGTGCGCGTAGCGGAAGTCGGCGGGCAGCGCGCCGCTCGCCGGATCGCGGCGCTGGTACGCGCGTTCGGTTTCGAGGATGCCGGCCGTGCTCGTGCCGACGAACACGCCGACGCGTGCGGCGCCGTAGCGCGCGACCGCCGCCGCGACGCGCGCGTCGAAGCCGTCCTGCGTCAGGCCGAGTTGCGCGAGGCGGTTGTTGCGGCAGTCGAAGTCGGCGAGATCGGCGCGCACGGGCTGCGCATCGACGCCGTTCACCGCACCGATCCACGTGTCGAGATCCGCACGCTCGAAGTTGCACGGCACGAGGCCGCTGCGGGCGTGGCGCAGCGCATCGAGGGTCGCGTCGAGGCCGCGGCCGATGCAGCTGGTGGCGGTGAAGTGCGAGAGCAGGAGAGGGTTCACGAGGGTCGCATCCGGTGGCCGGAACGGGCGCCGCAGCAGGGCTGGCACGCGCGCCGTTCGAGGTCAGATTTTATCAAACGGGGGTGCCGGAACGCCCAGCTGGCCGGGCGGTTCGGGTGCCAGCGCCGCGCGCAGGGTGGTCCAGGGCAACTGCGCGTCGGCGGCCGCACGCAGCACCGCGGGCAGCACGTCGAGCACGACCGGTTCGCCGCGCGTGTCGCGCGCCGCGTGACCGTCGTGCACGAGCAGGATGTCGCGCGCATCGAGCCCATGCAGCAGGCGGCGCGTGACGGTCGCGGCGTCGCGCGCACGCGTGTCGAAGCCGCGCCGCGTCCAGCTCGCGAGTTGCAGCCCGAATTCGCACAGCACCGGTTCGAGAAACGGATTGCGCAGGCCGGCCGGCGCGCGGAAGAACAGCGGGCGCGTGCCGGCGATGTCGGTCAGCGTCTGCTGCGCGGCCGCGATCTCGCGCCGCAGTGCGGCCGGCCCCGACAGCGAGAACGTATGGCGGTGCCGCTGGCTGTGGTTCTCGACCGCATGGCCGCGCGCGACGATCGCCTCGATCCACAGTGGGTGGCGGCGCGCGAGATCGCCGATGCAGAAGAACGTCGCGCGTGCGTCGTAACGGTCGAGCAGGTCCAGCACGCGCGGCGTCACGTCCGGGTCCGGACCGTCGTCGATCGTCAATGCGATGCGGCGGCCCGCGCCGGCCGGCAGGCGCGTCCAGTTCGGGCCGAGCAGCGTGCTGCGCGGCCACAACCCGGCCGCGGTCAGCGCGAGATGCGACGCGACCACGCCGCCGACGGCCCACGGCCACGTGGCCGGTTGCGCGATCACCGCGGCGGCCGCGCCCGCATGCAGCGCGGCGGCGCCGGCGATCAGCGGCGTCGGCTTCCAGCGGCGCGCGTCGCCGGCGTCGTGCGGTGGAACGCAAGGCGGCACGTTCATGCGCGGCCTCCTCGTTCACGATTGCCGGCCGCCGCCGCCGCCGCCGCCGCCGTCTCTGCGGCGCGCGGCGCGAGAATCGCCGCGAACGCGAGCGCGAGCATCGCGCCGGGGCCCACGGTCAGCCCGAAGGTTTCGAGCAGCGGCACGCGCGACAGCGCGAGCAGCCCGAAGCCGGCGACCGTCGCGAGGTTCGCGATCAGCAGCGACACGAGCGTATGCGGCGTGACGGGCTGCGCGTCGTCGCGCCGGCAGAAGAACAACGCATAGTTCGAGCCGACCGCGACGATCAGCAGCATCCCGATGAGGTGCAGGATCGTCAGTTGCACGCCGGCGAGCGCGAAACCGGCCGTCACGACCAGCACGGCGGCGACGAGCGGCGCAAGGGCGCGCGCGGCGCGGCGCGGCGAGCGCAGCGCGATCAGCAGCAGCACGGCGATCGCGGCGAATCCTGCGAGCGACAGCCGGATGTCCTCATGCACGTAGCTCACGTACAACCGATCGGCTTCGGCCTTCATGTCGACGAACAGCGCATCGGGCACGCCCGCGCGTGCGACGGCGGCGCGAATCGGCGTGGCGTCGAGGCTCGACGCCGGCTGCCCGGCGCGCGCGGCGTCCGGCGCACGCAGCGGCAGCATCGCGCTCCAGCGGCCGTCGCGTTCGGTCAGCAGCGCATCGACGGCGAGCGCCATCGACGTGCCGCGCAGGTCCGCACGCGTCAGCAGCGGCGCGTGGCGCGCGGCGTCGACGTCGGCGAGGAACGGTGCGAACAGATCGGGCTTCACCGTGATCGGCTGATGCGCGACGGCATCGCGCATCCGTTCGGCGAGTGCGTCCGCAGCCGGCAGGCTCGCCTGGCGCGCGCGCTGTGCGGCGTCGCTCGGCAGATAGCGGGCGGGGTTCTCGAAACCGCCGAGCGCGCCCCGGTCGACGAGCGGCTGCAATTGCGCGGCGACTTTTTCCGCGCCTTCGAGTGCGGCCTGTTCGGTTGGTGCGGCAATGACGACGAGGTAGCGCACGTCGGGCGCACCGACATCGGCGCGCAGCCGTGCGTCGAGCGCCTGCGCCTGTGCCGGCACGGGGCTGAGCGCGGCGAGCTCGCGGCTCCACAGGGCGTCGCGATGCAGCGCGAGCGTCGCGCAGGCGGCGACCACGAGCACCGCGAGCGGCCAGCGCAGCCGCGGCGCGGCGTCGGCCGCGCGCGCGAGCACGGCGCCGACGCGGGATACGTCGCGGATCGCGACATGCTCGCCACGCAGATGCGGCAGCACGAAGCGCGTGACGAGCGCGGCGGCCGTCAGCCCGACGATCGAATAGAGCCCGAGCTGCACGAGGCCGGGGAACCCGGAGAACAGCATCGATGCGAATCCGCACACCGACGTCAGCACGCCGAGCCGGATCGTCGGCCAGTACGCGGCGATCCACGCGCGCGTCGCGTCGGCCGGGTGCGCGGCGCCGCGCGTACCGGCCTGCGCCGATTGCACGAACAGGTAGATCGAATAGTCGACGGCTTCGCCGATCAGCGTGGTGCCGAACCCGAGCGTCAGCCCGTGAACCGTGCCGAACGCGACGCTGACCGCCGCGATCCCGGCCGCGACGCCCGTCAGCACCGGCAGCAGGCCGAGCGCGAGCGTGCGCGGCGAAGGGTACAGCGTGAGCAGCAGCGCGACGATCAGCACGACGCTCGCCGTCGACAATCGTTCGACGTCGTGCCGGATCGTGTCGCGCGTGTCGACCGAGAACACGCCGGGGCCCGTCATCGCGAGCGAGGTGCCGGCCGCGTTCGGCACGGCTTGCGTCGCGGCCGCGAACGCGCGGCGCACGGCGTCGATCGCGCGGGCCTGCGCGTCGGTATCGGAGCCGGCGGCGGCCGTCTGCATGACCAGCACCGCGCGCGTGCCGTCGCGCGACGCCCACACGCCGTCGCGGCTCGCCGGTTCGGCCGCGCGGTCGAGCTCGTCGACGAGCGCGGCGACTTCGCCGGTCGGGTCGCGCGGCAGCATTGCCTTCGCGACGAGGCCGGCTGACGAACTCAGCAGGTCGAGACTGTCGCCGAGCGCCTGGTGCAGGCCGTCGGCGCTGAAGCGCTGCGGCGTGACGGCCGGGCTCAGCAGATAGCGGTGAGCGAAGATGAATTGCCGGTCGCGCGCGTCGTTCGCGGCTTCGCCGTTGTGCACGGCCGCGAACTGCGGATCGGTGCGCAGCGTGCCGGCGACGCGCCGCGACAGCGCGGCGCGCGTGCCCGCGTCGCCGCCGTCGATCGCGACGAGGATCAGGCGCGACACGATGCCGTCGCGCAACTGGTCGACGAGCGCGCGCTGCCCGGCGCTCGGCGCGTTCGGCAGGAACGCGGACAGGTCGGCCGTGAAGTGCGCGCGTCCGATCGCGATGCCGCACGCGACCAGCGCGAGCAGCCACACGAGCACCGCGCGCTGCCGCCACGCGGGCACGCGGCGGGCGACGGGTGAGGATCGGGTGCGCTCGTCCATCAGTTCGCGTTCGCCGCCACGGGTTGCAGGCGCATCACCGAACGATCGCCGTCGGCCTGCCGGATCGCGACGCTGCGCAGCACGTCGCGCGTGCCGTCGAGCGTGATCGTGCTGACGACCTTCAGCATCCGCGAGTCGAGCGGCGTGAGCGTGAGCGTCCAGTCGTCGCCGCGTCCGGACAGGGCGACCTTGTACACCCGTTCGAGCGCGAAGCGGTTGCCGGCGAGCGTCGCGCGGATGCTGTCGATGAACGCGCCGAGCTCCGGATAGCGCGCGAGCGCGAGCGTGTACTTGCGGTTGTTGCGCTCGACGGTGAGCATGTCGCCGTCGACGACCAGATGTTCGGGCTTCGGGCTCAGCGTGTGCTTTTCCAGATGGTCGGGCGCGACGAACATCAGTTCGCCCGACGATTCGACCGGCTGCGTGGCAATCGACAGGGTCTTCGTCTCGGTGAAGGTCGCGCGGCCCGACTTGTGCTGCGCGAGCGTCGACATCAGCCGGTCGAGGGTCCAGGTCGAGCCGGTATCGGCCGCGTACGTGGGCACGGCCAACACGATCGCGGCGGTGGCGGCGAGCACGCGGGCCGCGCGGTGGAGGCGGCCCGACGAAAACGGGAACAGGCGGCGGCGAACGGCAGTCATGCGTCGGAATCTCTCGTGGCGGGCAGGTCGGCGCCGGCGTGCGCCGTCTCGCGGCGCGCGGTTGCGGCCGCGGCATCGCCGCCTTGCCAGAAATCGAAATAGTTGAACCAGTTGTACGGCGCCGCGCGGCAGTACTTGTCGAGCAGCGCGACGTAGCGCGCGAGCGCCGCATCGACCGCCGCCGCGCGCGCGTCGCGCCGCACATCGGAGAAATCGGCGAGCGTCTCGAAGTGCACGTCGTAGCGGTTGCCGTCGCGATAGAGGCCCGTCATGAAGATCACCGGGCGCTTCAGCATCGCGGCCATGTAAAGCGGGCCGAGCGGGAACGCGGCCGGCGCGCCGAGCAGCGGCACGCGCCGCAGCGACGCGGCGGCATCGTCGAGCAGCGTGCGGTCGGCGAGCATGCCGACCATGCAGTTCGCGTCGAGTCGCTCGCGCACCTTCAGCATCGAGTCGACCTGCCCGAGCGGGATCACCTCCGGCTGCGCGGCCGGGTTCACCGCGGCGAGCGTCGCGTTGATCTTGCGCGCGTTCTTCTCGTACATCGTGACGACCACGCGCAGGTCCGGATGCGTGCGGCCGATCGCGCGCACGACCTCGAAGCTGCCGAGGTGCGCGCCCATCAGGAACGCGCCGCGTCCGCCCGCGAGCGCGTCGTCGACGAGCGATTCGCCGTGCAGCCGGATGTCGAACAGGTCGAAGCGCCCGTTCATCAGGTAGATGCGGTCGTGGATCGTCGCCGCGAACGTGAACACGTGCCGGTACACGTCGCGCCAGCGCGCGGGGCGACCGAGCACGCGGCGCAGGTAGTCGCGCGACGCCGCACACGCGATCGGCGAGAACAGCACGAAATACGTCGCGATCAGGTGCAGCACGATGCGCGCGCGCTGCCGGCCGAAGCGCAGCGAGATCCACGTCATGACGCGCAGCAAACTCGCGTTGCTGCGTTCCTGGCGTTCGGCCCATGCGGTGCGCTTCATGGCTGCGCGCCATCCTGCGCGGCGGGCGGTGGGGCGGACAGCACGCCGGTCGCGACCTCGCGCGACCCGGCGCGCACCGTGAAGCGGATCGCGCCGCTGGCTGCCGCGTCGTACGCGAGATCGAGCGGTTCGCCGGGCGCGACCGGGCTCAGGAATTTCGCGGACCCGAGCCGCCACGCATGCAGCGGACGGTTCAGCGCCGCGCCGATCGTGTGGATCGCGTGATCGAGCAGCACGACGCCGGGCACGACCGGATGGCCCGGGAAGTGGCCGGGCAGCGCGGGATGGTCGGCGGCAATCGTGAACGCGAGCGCGGGCGTGCCGGCCGGGTCGCGCTCGTTCGGCGTCGCGGGCGGCATGGCCGTCGTGGCCGTCGCCGCCGCGCTACGCGTATGTTGCGCAACGAGTGCGGCCAGCACGTCGCGCGGCAGCTTGCCCGTTTCGTTGCGCGGCAGCGCATCGACGAACACGAGCGGGCGCGGCATGAACGCGGGATCGATCCGCTCGCGCAGCGCGCGCTGCAGATCGGCGGCCGAGAGCGTCGGCGCGACGACCAGCGCGACGAGCCGCGTGACCGGCTCGAGGGCGGTGTCGCCGTGCGTCGGCGCGGCTTCGTCGGGCATGAAGAACACGCCGTCGACCACTTCGGCAATCGCGTTGAGCTGATGGTTCAGATAAGCGAGCGACGTGCGCTTGCCGGCGATGTTGACGAGGTCGGCCTTGCGGCCGTGCAGCAGGAACCGGCCGTCGCCGAGCAGTTCGAGCGCATCGCCCATCGGCACCGGCGTCTCGACGTGGCCGCCCGATACCCAGACCGTCGGCCCGCTGTCGTCGCCATCCGGTTCTGCGCGCGCGTCGAGCCGGATGTCCGGGAACAGTTCCCACGCCGCGCCTTGCGACGTCCGACGGGTCGCGATCTGGCCGGTCTCGGTGCTGCCGTAGATCTCGACGAGCGGCGCGTCGAGCGCGGCCTCGGCTTCGCACGCGAGCTTCTCCGACAGCGGCGCGGTGGCCGACAGCACGAGCGCCGCAGGCGGCAGCGCATGGCCGGCCGACAGCAGCGCACGCAAGTGGATCGGCGACGTGACGAGCACGCGCGGCTGCGGGATCGCGTCGAGCTCGTCGCGGATGTCGCTCGGGTAGAACGGCTGGCGGTTGCTGAACGCGAGGCCGCCGATCAGCGCGAGCAGCACCGTCGACTCGAAGCCGTACATGTGCTGCGCGGGCACCGTGCCGATCAGCGTGGCCGCGCGGCCGTCGAGCAGCCCGAGGCGGTCGGCCGCCGCGCGCACGCAGCCGACCAGGAAGCCCCAGGTCTTGCGGTGCGGCACCGGCGCGCCGGTCGAGCCGGACGTGAACACGTAGGCCATGATCCGCGCCGCGTCGATCCGCGGGACGGCGAACGGCGTATCGCTCGGCGCCTCGCCCGGCGCGGCATCGGGGTACGCGAAGCGCGGCAGGTCGATCGCGCAGTCGGGCGCATCGTGCAGGCAGAACGCATCGGGCGCGAACGACGCGAGCTGGCGCACCATTTCCGGCGTGTGCGTCGACGGCAGCAGGCTGACCTTGCCGGCGACGAGCGCCGCGCACAGGCTGACCGCGAAGCGATAGCGGTCGCGGCACACGTTGAACACGTGGCTGCCGGCGGGTAGCGCGGCGGTCACGCGCGCGACGTCGGCGACGAACGCGCGCACGGTGACGGGCGAGCCGTCGCGCCAGGCGATCGTCTGGTCGGGCGAGGCATGGAATACCAGCGGGTGAGTCGGCATAAATCGGTCAAGACGGGAACGAAGGCCCGCGCGGCCCTTGGGGCCGCGCCGGTCATGAATTCATCGCGCGGCCTGCGAGGCGTGGGTCGTCGCGCGATACGCGCGCACCGCATCGACCATCCGCGGCCGCGGCTCGTGCGGCAGCGCGACACGCCGGCACGCATGCTCGGCGGCGAACATCACGGCGACGAGCGGCAGCGACAGGTAGTTCGCGAAGGTCGACCACGTGACGATCGGCGCGGTCGCGAACAGCAGCGTCGACACGGCGGCGATCGCGACGAAGAACAGCGTCCACGCGAGCGTGATCCGCCGCGTGTAGCGCGCGACGGCCGGCGTGACCGTGCCGTGGATCATCGCCGCGAAGCGCGTGCACAGCGGCACGTCGCCGGCCACGAGCGTGCGGCCGAACAGCAGCGCCATCGCGACGTTGAAGCTTACGTGTTCCAGATACAGGCCCCATTCGAAGTGCCGCGCGAGCGGCGCGCGTGCCGCCCACAGCGCGGCGGCGGCCAGCAGCCACGCCGGCACGAGCCACGCGCGCCGCGGCGAGCGCAGCGCCGCGCCGAGCGCGAGCAGCAGCGGCGGCACGAGCGCCATCGCGAGGCCGAGGCCGTGCGCGTCGGGTGTCGCGCTCGCGTAGTGCGCGCCAACCTGGTAGGCGGCCACGGCGCCCCCTGCCGCGACGCCGCGCACGACGGGCAGCAGCCGGCTCATCGGCGGCCTCCGGGCGCGCGGCGCGCGCACCGGCCGGCGGCCGGGCTGCAGCGGCTGACGGGCGGGCGAACCGGAACGGAGCGCAAGGGCGGATACGGCATGACTGGAGACATCGGGCGGATCGTGGCCGGACACGATGGTCGGGCCGTCAAACATCATATGAATGGCGGCCGGGACGCGGTCCGGGCCGGTGGTCGGGCACGCACATTTTAGGGCGGCGGCAGTGCGGTTCGGGGACGTCGCGACCGGGTTTTGTAACCGATTGTATGGCGCCGGCCGAACGGTTTCGCGGGGTCGGTCCATTTCCATCCGAAGCGGCTCAAGCGTCTCGTGCCTTCGCGTCCGAAACGGGCTGTCGCGGCGGCTCGCCAGTCTTGTAACCATTCGCGGTATACGCCCCGATACCCTTCGTCTAGAATCCGCGTAACTTTTACAAACAATCCCCCAACGACGCAGGCGGGGAAGCCGGCAGAGGCCGGAGGGACGGAGATTTGCACGCGCCGGGCGTGCACGACGGTTGCCGTTTCCGGGCGCCTCCCGCTGCCATGGGCCGCCTGCACGCACGCATGATGAACGCACTGGAACAAGAGCTCGCCACGCTGATCATCGGCGAACTGAATCTCGAAGACGTCCCGCTCGACACAGTGACGGCCGACACCCCGCTGTATGGCGAAGGGTTCGGGCTCGACTCCATCGACATCCTGGAAATCGCGCTGCTGATTTCGAAGAAATACGGCTTCGAACTGCGCTCGGACAATCCGGACAACCAGACAATCTTTGCGACGCTCGGTGCGCTGGCTGCCTACGTCGCCGCGCATCGCACGAAGTGACGGCGGCGCTCGGCGGACGATGCGCGGCGGCAGCGATCGAGGGGAACACGCGATGAACGGAGCAAGGCGATGCGGGCGCTCGTGACGGGCGGCAGCGGCGCACTCGGGCAGGCGATTTGCACGGCGCTCGCGCAGGCCGGCCATGAAGTGTGGGTGCATGCGAACCGCCATCTCGAGCAGGCGCAGGCCGTCGCGCAACGGATCGTCGCGGCCGGCGGCGCCGCGCACGCGATCGCGTTCGACGTGACCGACGCCGATGCGACGCTCGCCGCGCTGAAGCCGTTCATCGACGAGACGCCGGTGCAGATCCTCGTCAACAACGCGGGCATTCACGACGACGCGCCGATGGCCGGCATGTCGCGCCAGCAATGGCACAGCGTGATCGACGTGACGCTCAACGGCTTTTTCAACGTCACGCAGCCGCTGCTGCTGCCGATGATCCGCACGCGGCGCGGGCGGATCGTCAACATCGCGTCGGTGGCCGGCGTGACCGGCAATCGCGGGCAGGCCAATTACGCGGCCGCGAAGGCGGGGCTGATCGGCGCGACGAAGTCGCTGTCGCTGGAGCTCGCGTCGCGCGGCATCACCGTGAACGCGGTGGCGCCCGGCATCATCGCGTCGCCGATGGCCGACCAGGCGTTTCCCGCGGAACGCATCAAGCAGCTCGTGCCCGCGCAGCGCGCGGGCCGGCCCGACGAAGTCGCGGCGATGGTCGCGTATCTGGTATCCGACGCCGCGGCCTATGTGACGGGGCAGGTGTTGTCCGTCAACGGCGGGCTCGCATGACGAAGCGCGCCGCATTCGCCTGACGTAACGCAACGCGGCGCAGGGCCGCGTGGTCGCGCGGCCTGCGCCGCATAGTGAGGAAATCGAAGTGTCCGTGCATCCAGTCGACGCCGAACGGCGCCCGTGTTCGATGTTGCCCGCCGCCGCGCCTGCGGCCGCGCCGTTCGCGCACGGCGGCGACCGCGCGTTGCGGCTCGTCCAGATGAGCGATGCGCGGCTCGTCGCGCTGCTGCACGATGCGCGCGGCCGAGGCGACGGACTCGATCGCGTGTTTCCCGGCGCGCTGGGTGCGGTGTGCATCGGCGCGGCGGGAACCCCGGACGCGTCGCGCGCGGCGGCCATGGCGCGGATGCTGACCGATGCCGCGCCCGGCCTGCCGGTCGCGCCGGTGCAGATGGCGCTGCTCGGCGCCGAAGTCGCACCGGGCGAGGCCGTCTGCGAACTGTGGCAGTGCGATGCGCACGACCTGCGCGGCGAACGGCGCGGTCCACTGCATTACCGCTACAGTGAAGCGGCGGGGCTCGTGTTCGGCAGCCTCGTCGTGCACGAGACGGACGCGGCTTACGACGCGTCGCGCGACGGCGGCACGCCGCTCGAACGCGCGACGTTCGATGCGTACCGCGCGCTGTTCGACCTGCTCGATACGCTCGGCATGCCGCATCCGCTGCGGATCTGGAACACCGTGCCGGCGATCAATGCGGTGCAGTTCGGCGTCGAGCGCTATCGTCAATTCAATATCGGCCGTCAGCGCGCATTCGACGCGTGCCGCCGCGCATTGACGGGCGGCGTGCCGGCCGCGTGCGCACTCGGCTCGGTCGAGGCGGTCGCGGGCGATGCGTCGCCGGCCGCGCCGCTCGCGATTCATTTCCTCGCGAGCCGCACGCCGGCCGACTCGATCGAGAATCCGCGCCAGGTCAGCGCGTATCACTATCCGGCGCAGTACGGCCCGCGTGCGCCGACGTTCGCGCGCGCCGCCGCGTGGGCCGACGGTGAAGCGAAGCCGGTGCTGTTCGTCTCGGGCACCGCGAGCATCGTCGGGCACCGCACCGTGCATCGCGGCGACGTCGTCGCGCAGACGCGCGAGACGGTCGCGAACCTCGCGGCCGTGCTCGAGCAGGCCGCGCGGCAGGGGCACGGGCCGTTCTCGCTCGCGGACCTCGGCTACCGCGTCTACGTGCGCGACGCAGGCGACACCGCGGCGCTGGCCGCGATCGGCCGCGTGCTGCGCGAGGCCGCCGGTCCTCACGTGCGGCCGCTGTTCGTTCATGCGGACGTGTGTCGCGACGACCTGCTGGTCGAGATCGAGGCCAGCGCCGGTCATGCGATGGAGTGGCTGTCATGAAGCGCGAGAGCCTCACGATCCGGCAACCGGTCCGGCCCGCGGCCGGTGTCGACGAAGCGTGCCGGCGTTCGTCGGCGAGTCATACACTTTTGTCAGGATCTCCGTCTTCGTCATCGGCTGTTCCCATGTCCAAGCTGCACGCGTCGTCCACCCATCTCGTCCTGATTCCGAGCTACAACCCGGGCGCCAAGGTCGACACGACCGTGCGCAATGCCCGTGCGCAGTGGAACCCGGTGTGGGTCGTCGTCGACGGCAGCACCGACGGCAGCGCCGAACGGCTGCAGGCGATGGCCGAGCGCGATCCCGGCCTGCGCGTGATCGTGCTGCCGGAGAATCGCGGCAAGGGCGCCGCGGTGCTCGCGGGGCTCGACGCGGCGGCCGCGAGCGGCTTCACGCACGTACTGACGATGGATTCCGACGGCCAGCATCCGGCCGACCTGATTCCCGCCTTCATGGCGGCATCGCAGGCCGCGCCCGACGCGATGGTGCTCGGCGTGCCGAAGTTCGACGCGAGCGCGCCGCAGTTGCGCGTGCAGGGGCGCCGGTTGTCGAACGCGTGGGCCGACCTCGAGACGCTGTGGGCCGGGATCGGCGATTCGCTGTACGGTTTTCGCGTCTATCCGGTCGCGCCGCTGACGGCGATCATGCGGCGCCAGCCGTGGATGCGCGGCTTCGACTTCGATCCCGAAGCGGCCGTGCGGCTGTGCTGGGCCGGTGTGCGCCCGATCCGCATCGACGCGCCGGTGCGCTATTTCGGCCGGCACGAAGGCGGTGTGTCGCACTTTCACTACGGCCGCGACAACGCACTGCTCGCGTGGATGCACCTGCGCCTGTTCACCGGCTTCGCGATGCGGCTGCCGATGCTGGTCGCACGCCGCCTGACGCGTCGCCGCGACCAGACGGCCTGAGCGACGGCCCGCCCGCTTTCCTTCCCGGCCGGCGCGCCGGCCGCGGCGATTGCCCCGCTTTTCGTCGCCAATCCGGGGCCGGATCGCCACGTCATGTCAATCCACTGAGTAATGAACGTGTCATCCGATGTAAACATCTGGTAATTTTCTGCCGGATTATGCAAAATCGCCGCTCCCAAATACAACTATCGAGGGATTCCGGGATGCAACTCAAGAAAGCGGTGGCGGCGTGTGGCGTGGCGTTTCTGTTGAGCGCGTGCGGCGGGGTGCAGAGCCTTGACGCGAACAGCCTGACGTCGGCGGGGACCAACCTGTACAAGGCAGCGACGCTGTCGGACAGCGACATCGCCGCGCTGTCGAACGAATCGTGCAAGTCGAGCGACGCCGAATCGAAGATCGCGCCGGCCAACAGCGCCTACGCGAAGCGCCTGACGAAGGTGATGAAGGGCTTCGGCGACATGACGCTGAACGGCCAGAAGATCAACTACAAGGTCTACGTGACCAAGGACGTCAACGCGTGGGCGATGGGCAACGGCTGCGTGCGCGTGTACAGCGGCCTGATGGACATGATGAACGACGACGAGCTGCGCGGCGTGATCGGCCATGAAATGGGCCACGTCGCACTCGGCCACTCGAAGAAGGCAATGCAGACGGCATACGCGGTGAGCGCGGCGCGCAGCGCGGCCGGCGCGGCATCGCCGGGCGTGGCGGCGCTGTCGAGCTCGCAGCTCGGCGACATCACCGAGAAGTTCATCAACGCGCAGTTCTCGCAGTCGCAGGAAAGCGCGGCCGACGACTACTCGTTCGACCTGATGAAGCAGAAGGGCATGAGCCAGAAGGGCCTCGTCACCGGCTTCCAGAAGCTCGCGCAGATGGACGGCGGCCAGAGCTCGATGATGAGCTCGCACCCGTCGTCGGCGAGCCGCGCGCAGCACATCCAGGATCGCATCGCGAAGGGCAGCTGATCCCGCGGCCGATCGCCGGCCGTCAGCGCCGGCGATCGGCAAGCGACATGAAGCAACCCACGCTCGCTCGGGCGTGGGTTTTTTGTTTTTTCGGCATGCACGTCGCCCCTTACCAGCTCGAAACCGCGCACGCGAAGGACGACGCGGCCGTCGAAGCCGCGACCCACGCGAAGCTGCACGAGGCGATCGCGTTGGCGTCGGACAACACGATGTTCCTGCATCTACATACGAGCGTGATCGGCATGCTGCGCGAGCACATCTCCATCGACGTGACCGGATGACGATGGAGGACGAGCAGGCATCCGAGTTGCTGTCATTGCAGCACACGGGGCGTGTACGAGGCGATTTGCGCGCACCGGCCCGAAGAGGCGCGCACCGCGATGCAGACGCATATCGGCTGCGTGCGCAGCCATTTCGAACGGGAGCGGCGCACCGTGAGATTGGTTGGATCTGCGCTGGTGCCCGCAGGAGCGGCGACCGGTCGCGCATCACGCATCACGCATCACGAACCGCCGTGCATGACGCACGTGGCGGCGGTGCGGCGCGGCATGCGGGGGCCGCTCGATTGACCCGCTCGTCGGGCGCCCACTAGAATCGTCCGGAACCGCCTGTCAGCCGCGCGCCGCGGCCATGATGTGCCCATTGATCCGACTGTCGAGGAAGCTTCCGTGCTCACATCCTTGATCCGGCGCGCGCCGGCCGCGCTGTCGTGGCGCGCCGCATGCCGCCAGGCCCGCGCGCTGGTCGTCTGCGCGCTGCTGCCGCTCGCCGCATGCGCGACGCATCCGCCCGCCACCTCGCTCGATCGCCCCGTCTCCCATGCGTTGTCGGCGGAAACCGCCACGCCGCTGCGCGATGCGCTGGCCGCGCCGGAAGCCGCGCATCCCGGGCAGTCGGGCTTCCGGCTGCTGGCCGACGGCGCCACCGCATTGCAGATGCGCATCGCGCTTGCGCGTGCGGCGACGAAGACGCTCGACATGCAGTACTACATCGCGACCGAGGACACGACCGGCAAGCTGCTGCTGGGCGCGGCGCTGTACGCGGCCGATCGCGGCGTGCGCGTGCGGATGCTGGTCGACGACCTGAACTTCCACGATATCGACCGCGTGATGGCCGCGCTGAATACGCACCAGAACATCGAGATCCGCGTGTTCAACCCGTTCGGCGCGTCGCAGCGCGGCATGATGGAGCGCACGGCCAACTTCTTCACGCGGATCGACAGCTTCACGCGCCGGATGCACAACAAGGCGATGATCGCGGATAACCAGCTCGCGATCGTCGGCGGCCGCAATCTCGGCGACGAATACTTCAGTGCGAGCCCGACGCTGCAGTTCCGCGATCTCGACGTGCTGGCGGCCGGCCCCGTGACGAGCGACATCTCGAAGAGCTTCGACGACTACTGGGCGAGCGCGAGCAGCTACCCGTTGCGCGTGCTGAATCATCAGACGTTCGATCCGAAGGATCTCGACGCGATGCGCGACGAGCTGCGCGATCACTGGCGCAAGAACGCCGATCCGTACAACGCGAAACCGCTGAACGCGACGCCGCTCGCCCGGCAGATCGCGCGCGACGAACTCGAACTCGTGTGGGCACCGGCCGAATTCAAGGTCGATGCGCCGGACAAGGTCGCGCGGCCGACCGGCACGTACGTGAGCCCGCCGATGCAGCGCCTGGCCGAGCTGACGCGCGGCGCGCAGAAGGAATTCCTGGCGTTTTCGCCGTACTTCGTGCCGCACGACGCCGGCGTGAAGATCCTCGGCGACACGGTCGCGCGCGGCGTGCGCGTCGCGATCGTGACGAACTCGCTCGCGGCGACCGACGCGGTCGCGGTGCAGTCGGGCTATGCGCCGTATCGCGTGCCGCTGCTGCAGCGCGGCGTCGAGCTGTACGAATTCAAGTCGCAGCCGGACCAGCAGCCCGCGCGGCTGTTCGGTTCGCGCTCGCGTGCGAGCCTGCATGCGAAGGCGTACGTGATCGACCGGCAAATCCTCGTGATCGGCTCGCTGAACCTCGACCCGCGCTCCGCGCACCTGAACACCGAGCTCGCGCTCGTGATCCACAGCCCGGTGCTCGCGCAGCAGGCCGCGGCGATCTTCGCGCGCGTGACGCAGCCGGACGAAAGCTACCGCGTCACGCTCGCGAAGCGGACCGACGGCGGTCCGCCCGCGCTCGAATGGACGGGCACCGAAGGCGGTCAGACCGCCACCTATCACGTCGACCCGCATGCGGGGCTGCTGCGCAACGTGATGACGGGCATCTTCACGCTGCTGCCGGTCGACGACCAGCTGTAAGGGCACGAACGGCTCCGGCAAAACCCGCGATACCGGTGCGCGGGGAAAGGTGATATGGTTGTGCGCGCAACTATAAGCGAATCGAGAAGAGGCGCTGCCGAGCTGCTCGCACAATGCGGGCCGGAACGGCGCCGACCGACGCGCCGCCACACGTGCGTGATACGCACCTCGCACCGCGCCCGGCGCCTGCACACGATGGACGATGCGCACCGCCATTCGCCCGGGGCCGCGCGCCCCGCAACCGGGGTTCCCCATGCAACGTGTACCGAACCAGCCGTTCACGCGTCCCGCGCGCTTCTCCGAAGCCGAATGGCAGGCGCGGGTGCAGCTCGCGGCCGCCTACCGCATCTTCGATCATCTCGGCTGGACCGAGCTGATCTACAACCATATTTCGCTGCGCGTGCCGGGCGAGGACGGACATTTCCTGATCAACCCGTTCGGGCTCCATTACCGCGAGGTGTGCGCGTCGAATCTCGTGAAGATCGACATCGACGGCAACGTGATCGGCCACTCCGACTGGCCGATCAATCCGGCCGGTTTCACGTTCCACGGCGCGATCCATGCGGCGCTGCCCGATGCGCACTGCGTGATGCACGTGCACACGACGCCGACGATGGCCGTGTGCTGTTCGCGCGACGGGCTGTCGTTCTCGAATTTCTATTCGGCGCAGCTGTACGGGAAGATCGCGTATCACGACTTCGAAGGCATCACCGTGCATCTCGAGGAAGGTCGGCGCATCGTCGAGAGCGCGGGCGGGCGGCCCGTGCTGCTGCTGCGCAACCACGGCCCCGTGACGATCGGCGCGACGCTCGCGCAGACGTTTTCGCTGATGTGGCTGCTCAACCGCGCGTGCGAGGTGCAGATCGCGACGCATGCGATCGGCGCGGCGCTGCCGATTGCGCCGCCCGTGCTCGAAGCGTGCGTGCGCGATTCGCTGAATTTCGATCCGAAGCATGGCGCGGGACAGGACGCGTTCGACGCGCTGCAGCGTATCGTCGACCGGATCGATCCGGGCTACCGCGCGTGACGCGGGCGGCGCGCCCGATGAGTGCGCCCGACTAGAACCGGTAGCCGACACCGGCCTGGATCACATCGGTATCGCGGTCGTAGCGCGTGACCACGCGGTTCCACGTGATACGTGTGAGCCAGCGGTCGGAAATCCGGTAACTGGCCGAGATCGACACGATGCCGGAGAGGCGGCCGTCACCCGGCCCCGGCTGGCCGTCGCGGTTGCGCTGGTTGACGGTGAAGTACGCGCCGGCGCCGGCCGACAGCGTGACCTTGTCGTTCAGGAACGCGCGCGTGAGCCACAGCTGGGACGCGATGCCGTTGCGGCGGACCGCCTGCTTCGCGCCTTCGTACATCCACGTCGCGGTCCAGTCGATCGAACGCGTGAGGCCGCGCCGGTATTCGAGGCTGCCGCCGAGCGTCGACGGCGACGAGCGGCTGTTCAGAATCGTCTCGCCGAGCATCGCGGTGACTTCGTTGTGCGTGACCTTGCGGGTGCGCGGCAGCGCGGTGTCGCGCGGGCCCGGCGTGTCGGGCGCATCGAGCTGGTAGCCGACACCGAACATCACCGATGTCGTGTCGGGCCCGCTGAACACGTGCGCGCGGTTGACCTGAAGCTGCGCGATCCAGCGGTGCGACGTGTAGTACGCGGCGCGCACGCTCATCAGTACGCCCCAGCCATGCGTATTCGAATACCCGCGGCCTTCGGCGGCCGGCACCGTGTCGAAGTAGCGATACGGGCCCGCGCCGGCCGACAGCACCAGGCGGCGGTTCTCGAGCGGCACGCGGCCCCAGAACTGCACCGCCTGGCCGTCGCGGTGGTGATTCGGAATATGCCCTTCGTTGTACCACGTGAAGCCGAGCGCGGTATGCGGGCTCAAGCCTTCCTGGTAATCGAACGCCCACGAATACGTGCGTTGCCCGCCGCCCCACAGCGGGCCGGTGAACAGCGAGAACTCCTGCGCGTCGGCGGGCGCGCCGTAAAGGGCGGCGACGGAGCAGAGACCCGCCAGCAGCGGACGGACACGGACGGGGCGGGTCGGGCAGGGCATCGGGGGACGGGCCGGCACGGTTCACTTTCCAGTCACGACAACACGCGAGCATTTTCCTGCGCAGGAAAACACGTGTCGACCCGGGTTGGCGCAATAACGTATTACACGTATCGCGACAACATGCGGGTACGCTGGCTCGTCCTGGTGACTGGCGGGACGCGCGTCGGTCGCGTGGTGTACGCGAAGAGAAATGCTTCGTGCTGCTTGGTAATGGAGAGAACGGAAAAGCGGAATCCGCGTGCGGCATGCCGCGTGTCGTTCGGGACACGCAAAAAAACGCGGCCGGGGCGGCCGCGTGAATACTCGCAGACTCCTTCGGACGAAGGAAACAAGCAACTGTGAAACGAAGTGTAGCGAAAGGCCGCGCACGGATTCAGAGGCCATGCTGCAAAGGTCTCTTCCAGGTTCCGGCAGTCTGCCGGACCGGGCGCCGATCGACTACCATCAGGGATGACGCCGCCGCTCGCGCGGCGTACCACGTCGTACAAGGAGAATCCATGCTCAAGCTGCGTTTGCTCCAGGTCGCGTTATTGGCGGGCGTGCTGGCCGCCGGCAGCGCCGCCGCCGAAACGGTGCGCCTGTCCGCCAGTCTGCAGCCGTCGAGCGAAGTGCCGCCGACGGCGACCAAGGGCTCCGGCACCGTCGCCGCCACCTACGACACGGCCACCCACATGCTGCAGTGGACGGTCACTTACGAACACCTCTCGGGCCCGGCCACCGCCGCGCATTTCCACGGGCCCGCGCCGGTCGGCCAGAACGCCGGCGTGCAGGTGCCGATTCCGAAGGACGAACTGGCGAGTCCGATCAAGGGTTCGAAGGCGCTCACCGACGAGCAGGTCACCGACCTGATGGGCGGCAAGTGGTACTTCAACATCCATACGAAGGAGCACCCGTCCGGCGAGATCCGCGGCCAGGTGATGCCGGCGAACTGAGCGCCGGCGTTTGATGTAGAGGCACCTGTCGAGCGACGCGGGAACGTTTGAACGTACCATCGTCACACTGTGATGACGGAGTGCGTCCGATGAGTTGGCAAAGCAAGTTCGCCTGCTGGCTGCTGCGCTGGCAGTTTCGTCCGGAGACCACGCGCGAGGTGCTCGACCCCGCGCGTGCCCGGCGCTTTACCGACCTGCGGATGTTCGTGCCGCGCCGCCCGCCGTCGGGCTACCGGCTGCGGCAGTGCTATGGCGCTGGCGATGCGCCGCTGCGCGGCGAATGGCTCGAACGCACCGATGCGGCCGCGGGGCGCGGGCCGGGCCGCACGCTGCTGTATTTCCACGGCGGCGGTTACTACTTCTGTTCGACGAAAACCCATCGGCCGCTGGTGTTCGGGCTGACGAAGCGCGCGGGCGTGCGTTCGTTCTCGCTCGACTACCGGCTCGCGCCCGAAAACCGCTTCCCGGCCGCGCTCGACGATGCGCTCGCCGCGTACCGGCAACTGCTGGCGCTCGGCACGCCGCCCGAGTCGATCGTGTTCGGCGGCGATTCGGCGGGCGGCGGCCTCGCGCTCGCGACGCTCGTCGCGCTGCGTGATCGCGGCGAGCCGCTGCCGGCCGGCGCGATCCTGTTCTCGCCGTGGACGGACCTGGCCGGCACCGGCGGCACGATGCGCAGCAACGACGGCGTCGACCCGATGTTCGCGGCCGCGGCGCTGCCGAAGGCGGCGAAGCTGTATCTCGGCGACGCGCCGGCGACGCATCCGTACGCGTCGCCGTTCTACGCCGATTTCACGGGCCTGCCGCCGCTGTATATCCAGGTCGGCAGCACCGAGGTGCTGCTCGACGATTCGCGCCGCGTCGCCGAGAAGGCAAAGGCGGCCGGCGTTCAGGTTGAAATTGAGGTGTGGCCCGACATGCCGCACGTGTGGCAACTGTACGCGCCGATGGTGCCGGAAGCGCGCGACGCGCTCGACCGCGCGGCCGCGTTCCTGCGCCGCGTCGCGGTCGAACGTGCGGTTCAGCGCGCGGGCGAGGCGTCGATGGCCTGATAGGCGGCCTGGACGGCCACCGAGCCGTACTTGCGTTCGAGCCGGCGCACGGTGAAGTGGCCGTGCGCCATCTGCTGGAAGTGGTCGATGAACAGCGTGTTGACGGTCGCGCCGAGCACGGCGCCGATCGCCGGGATCGACTTCGCGGCCATCTGCTCGGTCACCTGCACCGAGAAGCGCGACGCCACCGTCTGCACGAGCTTGAAGACAGCCGCCGAGCTGTGCGCGGCGATGCCTTTCGCGGTGATGTCCGACGACGCCTTCGAGATCGCCTGCGCGAGCGCGCCGCGCAGCACGAAATAGCCGAGATCGGCGTCTTCCTCCTGCTTGTCCGGGTTGCCGCCCATGCCCAGCACGGCCAGGCATTGCAGCTGCGTATCGACCGACGTCAGGTCCTCGCCCTCGCTGCGCGCGATGTCGCACACCGAGCGGAAGATCAGCGTGGTCGTGACCGGCAGCTCGACCGGCAGCGCGAGAAAGCCGAACGCGCCGCCCGCCGCGCCGGTCGTCGCGACCGCGAGCTTGTGCAGCAGGTTGCTGGGCTTTTCAGGCTCGGCGTCCGGCGCCTGTGGCTTGCCGAGCGTGCGCAGCGCGATGTTCAGGCACTTGCGCAGCGCGAGCTGCGTCGCGTCGTTGATCTTGCCGGTCGCGAAGTCCGGCAGCCGCGCGATCATTTTCTCGACCGGCGCGCCGAGCACGCCCGTCAGCTTCATCGTCAGCGACGGGCTTTCCAGCACCTGCTTCGCGCGCCGCAGCGCGTCCCGATCCTCCGGCGAAAGCGCCGTCGCAGGGGTGATTGAAATCGGTTCCATCTTTCTCCTTGGCCTGAACAGGCCCTGAACCTATCGTCAGCCTAGATTACTCCGGCATGCTAGAATTTTGAGATTATTTGACCCGGCAAAAGTTGCATCGACAAAAAATGGCCGTTCATACCGCCGCCCACCATTCGAGCGGGCAAGTCCTGCCGTTCCGCGAATCGCTGCTCGCGATGATCGGGATCTCGTTCGTCACCATGCTGGTCGCGCTGGACCAGACGGTCGTCGGCACCGCGCTGCCGACCATCGTCGCCGAACTCCGCGGCTTCGACCTGTACGCGTGGGTCGCGACCTCGTACCTGCTCAGTTCCGTGATCACGGTGCCGATCTTCGGCCGGCTCGGCGACTATTACGGCCGCAAGCCGTTCGTGATCGCGTCGATCGTCGTGTTTACCGGCGCGTCGGTGCTGTGCGGGATGGCCAACGACATGCTGTATCTCGTGCTCGCGCGCGGGCTGCAGGGAATCGGCGGCGGGATGCTGGTCGGCACCGCGTTCGCGTGCATTCCCGATCTGTTTCCCGATTCCGTCGTGCGGCTGCGCTGGCAGGTGCTGATGAGCTCGGCGTTCGGTATCGCGAACGCGGTCGGCCCGTCGCTCGGCGGCGTGCTGACCCAGTCGTTCGGCTGGCGCTCGGTGTTCTATGTGAACCTGCCGATCGGCATCCTGTCGCTGTTCTTCGTGTGGCGCTACCTGCCGCACCTGCGCCACGTCGAGCACGACCGCAAGATGCGGCTCGACTGGCCGGGCGCGCTGTTGATCGCGCTGTCGCTCGGTGCGCTGCAACTGTTCGTCGAATGGCTGCCGAAGTACGGCGTCGCGAGCTGGGCGTCGCTGCTGCTCGTCGTCGCGGTCGCGGCGGGCATCGGCCTGTGGCACTGGGAAAAGCGCTGCGCGCAGCCGATTCTGCCGTTCGACATGTTCGGCAACCGCGCGCTGTCGGCCCTCTTCGTGCTCGCGATCCTCGCCGGTTTCTCGATGTTCTCGCTCCTGTTCTACGCGCCGTTGCTGTTCCAGGGCGGCTTCGGGATGTCGCCGAGAGAGGCCGGGCTCGTGATCACGCCGCTCGTCGTGTTCATCACGATCGGCAGCATCATGAACGGCCGCGTCGTCACGCGCATTCGCCATCCGAACACGATGCTGCACGTCGGCTTCGTGCTGTTCGCCATCGCGTGCGCGGGCGTCGTCGTGTCGACCCACACGACGCCGACCTGGATGCTGATGGCGCTGATGGTCGCGGGCGGCATCGGGCTCGGCTTCGTGCTGCCGAACCTCACCGTGTTCGCGCAGCAGACGGCCGGCCGCGAGCATCTCGGCATCGCCACGGCGCTGTTGCAGTCGCTGCGGATGGTCGGCGGGATGCTCGGCACCGCGCTCACCGGCACGCTCGTCAACCAGATGTATTCGGGCGGCGTGCGCGACGCGCTGTCGGGCGACCACGCGATGCAGTGGCACGCGCGGCTCGCCGATCCGCAGATCCTGATCGATCGCGCGGCGCAGGGCGGTCTCGTCGCGGAGTTGACGCGTGCCGGGCATAATGGCGCGCTGCTGCTGGAAGCGGCCCGCGAATCGCTGGTCGGCGCGATTCACCTGGGTGTCGCGATGGCGGCCGTCGTCGCCGTGGTGTCGGTGTGGCAGTGCCGTCGCGTGCCGCCGATCGCGCTGCGGCGCAAGATCGAACCGCACGTCGCGGCCGATTGACCGATCGGGCGAGCGATTCGACGACTCAACGATTCACCGGAACGAAATCAGCGCATGGAAGAACAGGACCGCGTCGCGATCTTGCAGCAATTCGGACGCACGTATCGCGCCTTCATGACCGCGTTCGAAGCGCACGTCGGGCAGCCGATGCCGCGCTGGCGCATCATGGTCGCGCTGCACACGATGGACGGTCATGCGTCGCAGAAGAAGCTCGTCGAAGTGCTGCGCATCGATCCGGGCGCGCTCACGCGCCAGTTGAAGTCGCTCGACGCGCTCGGCTGGATCGAGCGTGCATCGGACGCGCGCGACAACCGCGTGACCAACGTCACGCTGACGGACGCCGGCCGCGCGGCGTTCGACGCGTGCCTGCCGCGCCGCAAGGCGTTTCTCGAACAGACGATGGCGCAGTTGCCGGACGACGTGCTGAATGCGCTGTCGGGCGCGCTCGCGATGCTGGAATCGCGGATCGCGGACGTCGGGTCGACGCCAGCCGCGCGTTGACGTGCGGAGCCGGGCGGCACGTCAGCGCCGCCGGCCATCGCTTCGTTTCATTCCGAGTGGGTGCAGGTTTACAGCTCGATGCGCGTGCCGAGCAGCGCGAGGAACTGCGCGAGCCAGGCCGGATGCGCGGGCCACGCGGGCGCGGTGACGAACGGCGCGTCGGTCACGGCCGCGTCGACCGGGATGTCCGCGTATTCGCCGCCCGCGAGCTTCACCTCCGGCGCACAGGCCGGGTAGGCCGAAATGCGCTTGCCGCGGATCACGTCGGCGGCCGCGAGCAGTTGCGCCGCGTGGCAGATCGCCGCGATCGGCTTGCCGGCTTCGGCGAACTCGCGCACGAGCGAAATCACCTTCGGATCGAGTCGCAGATATTCGGGCGCACGGCCGCCCGCGATCGCGAGCGCGTCGTAGCGCGCCGCATCGACGTCGTCGAACGCCGCGTTCAGCGTGAAATTGTGGCCGGGCTTCTCGGTGTAGGTCTGGTCGCCCTCGAAATCGTGGATCGCGGTCTTGATCTTGTCGCCCGCGCGCTTGCCGGGGCAGACTGCATCGACGTGGTGGCCGACGGCCTGCAGCGCCTGGAACGGCACCATCGTTTCGTAGTCTTCGGCGAAATCGCCGGTCAGGAACAGGATCTTCTTCGCGGCCATGGCTTTCTCCAGTGAAGCAGCGTTGAAGGCCCGGTCGCGCCGTGCATGACGGCCGCGACGGGCCCCGAGGACGAAAGCGCAGTGTACTCCGGCAGATTGAAGCGCGCGTGACGGCCGCCCCGCGCGAGCGGCAGGGCGGCGCCGCGCGCGGCGGGCGTCAGAAGAAGGTTTCGACGACTTCCGTCACGCGGAACTGCGGATCGAGCACGAGCACCTGGCGCCACTTGTCGAACGTCAGGCACGGGTGCGAGATGTCGAACGCGACCATGTCGCCGACCTTCACGTCCGCGCCCGGCGGGATCTGCAGGTATGCGTGCTGGTCCATCATCCCGGTGACGGCCCAGCCTTCGGCGGCGGCGACGTTGCGCGGCGCGGTGTCGCGGCCCGGGCGGAAGTGGCGCGCCGGCTCGGGCAGGCCCGCGTCGAACGCCGCGTCGCGCTTGCCGAGCGCGACGATCGCACGGTCGGCTTCCGGCACCGACTGCACGTACGCCCACAGCTGCAGCGCCGGCAGCAGCCCTTCGCCCATCGAGCGGGCGATCGGGTTGCGCGCGAACACGTCGGTCTGCGCCTTCTTGTAGATGCCGACGTCGTGCGTCAGGTAGCAGCCCGGACGTAGCACGACTTCCGCGAAGCCCGCGTCGGACGCCTTCCTGAATTCTTCCGCGACCACGTCGTACCACGCCGAACCGGCGCCGGACAGGATCGCCGGCGTGCGCGCGAAGCGGCCGGCTTCGGCCAGCTCGCGCGTGAGCGCGACCGCCTGCTGCAGGAACGCGCGGATCTCGCCTTCCTCCTTCAGCACGCCTTCATAGAGCTCGATGCCGGCCAGCTTCAGCGTGTCCGGATAGCGCGCGATCGCGGCCAGCACGGCCTCGCGCTGCGCGGCATCGCGCACGCCCGCGCGACCGCCCGGCACGCCGAGCTCGATCAGCACGTTCAGCGATTTCTTCGCGGCGCCGAAGAAGCGGCCGAGCTGGTCGACGCTCTCCGCGGAATCGACGAGACAGAAGAATTCGAAATCGGGATCGGACAGCAGCCCCGCGATGATCGTCATGTTCTGGCGGCCGACCAGCTGGTTCGCGAGCAGCACGCGGCGCACGCCGCCGTGATACGCGGCCTGCGTCTGGTGTGCGGTCGCGAGCGTGATGCCCCACGCGCCGGCGTCGAGCTGGCGGCGGAACAGTTGCGGCGCCATCGTCGTCTTGCCGTGCGGCGCGAACTTGACACCGTATTTCTGCACGAACGCCTGCATCCAGTTCAGGTTGTGCTCGACGCGATCCTCGTAAAGCACGGCGGCCGGCAGGCTGACGTCTTCCGCGAGCAGATTCCATTCGAGCCGGCTCGCGTCGCCGAGCGGCACGCTCGCGCTCGGCAGATTGCCCAGGCCCTTGCCGAACGGATCGATCGTCGCTTCCTGATAGTTTGTAACTTTCATGTCATCCCGCTCCATCATCACTATGCATTGCACTGAAGTTGACATGCAGATGGTACAGAAAGTAGCATCGGCGCGGTGATGTTATTTAATAACATCCCGCTTCACACCCTTTTCCGCCGATGAATACGTCCGCTTCCCCGTCCGCTCCGCCTGCCGCCGAGCCGCATCCGGCTCAGGCCGCCCCGCCGGTCCTCGACATCGTCGCGCGGATCGCCGAATGCGCGCCCGAGCTGCGCGAAGCCGAGCGCAAGGTTGCCGCGTTCATCCTCGCCGATCTGGCGCGCGCCGCGCATGCGAGCATCGGCGCGCTCGCGCGCGACGCGGAGGTCAGCGTCGCGACGGTCACGCGTTTCGCGAAGGCCGTCGGCTGCCGCGACGTGCGCGAACTGAAGGTGCTCGTCGCGCAGGCGGCGGCCGTCGGTCAGCGTTTCCTGGTGCCGTCCGACGACGCGCCGGCCGACGACGCGAGCCCCGCATCGATGGTCTACGACGAGATTCGCGTGGCGCTCGCGCACAACCACCAGTTGCTGCGCAACACGTCGTTCGACGCGGCGGCCGACCTGCTCGCCGGCGCGAAGATGACGTACGTGTACGGGCAGGGCGGCGGTTCGACCGCGCTGGCCGACGAGCTGCGCTTCCGGCTCGTGCGTTTCGGCCGGCCGGTCGCGAGCTACCAGGACAGCCTGCTGCAACGGATGGTGGCCGCGACGCTGTCGGGCGACACCGTCGTCGTCGCGTTGTCGGTGAGCGGGCGCGTGCCCGAGCTGCTCGAGAGCTGCCGGCTCGCGAAGCGCTACGGCGCGAAGCTGATCGCGATCACCGCGCCGGCGTCGCCGCTCGCGAAGCTTGCCGACCACCTGATCCCGGTCGTCGCGTTCGAAACCGATTTCATTTACAAGCCGTCGACCTCGCGCTACGCGATGATGATGGCGATCGACGTGCTCGTCACCGGCGTCGCGCTGCGGCTCGGCGATGCGGGCCGTGAATCGCTGCGCCGCATCAAACACGCGCTCGATGCGCACCGCGGCGGCGGAGACCGTCAACCGGTAGGAGACTGACCATGCATTCGCATCCCGAAGCGGCCGATACGCTGATCGTCGGCGCGCAGTTGTACGACGGCACTGGCGCGCCGCCCGTCACGCGCGACGTCGCGATCCGCAACGGCCTGATCGCGGCGATCGGCAATCTGTCGAACTGGCTCGCGGAGCACGTCGTCGACGCGAACGGCCGGGCGCTCGCGCCGGGCTTCGTCGACGTGCACACGCACGACGACACGCACGTGATCCGTGCGCCGGAGATGATCCCGAAGATCTCGCAGGGCGTGACGACCGTGATCGTCGGCAACTGCGGAATCAGCGCATCGCCGGTGACGCTCGCCGGCGACCCGCCCGATCCGATGAACCTGCTCGGCGAGCGCGGCGCGTTCCAGTACCCGAGCTTCGCCGCTTACGTCGCGGCCGTCAACGACGCGCGCCCGGCCGTGAACGTCGCGGCGCTCGTCGGCCATACGGCGCTGCGCAACAACCAGATGGACCGCCTCGACCGCGCGGCGACCGACGGCGAGATCGCCGGCATGCGCGCGCAGCTCGAGGAGGCGCTCGCGAACGGCGCGCTCGGCTTGTCGTCGGGCCTTGCGTACGGCTCCGCGTTCGCGGCGCCGCCCGAGGAAGTGATGGCGCTCGCCGAGCCGCTCGCCCAATCCGGTGCGCTGTACACCACGCACATGCGTACCGAGTTCGACGCGATCCTCGACGCGATGGACGAGGCTTACCGCGTCGGCCGCCACGCGCAGGTGCCGGTCGTGATCTCGCACCTGAAGTGCGCGGGCCCGTCGAACTGGGGGCGCAGCACCGAGGTGCTCGCGTCGCTCGACGGCGCGCGACGTTACCAGCCGGTCGGCTGCGACTGCTATCCGTACAGCCGCAGTTCGTCGACGCTCGACCTGAAGCAGGTGACGGGCGACATCGACATCACGATCACGTGGTCGGAGCCGCACCCGGAAGTCGCGGGCAAGCTGTTGAAGGCGATCGCGGCCGACTGGGGCGTGAGCGAGCAGGAAGCCGCGCAGCGCATTCGCCCCGCGGGCGCCGTGTACCACAACATGTCCGAGGACGACGTGCGCCGGATCCTGTCGCATCCGGCGACGATGGTCGGCTCCGACGGCCTGCCGAACGATCCGCTGCCGCACCCGCGGCTGTGGGGCGCGTTCCCGCGCGTGCTCGGCCATTACGTGCGCGACACCAACCTGTTGCCGCTCGAGGAGGCGATCCGCAAGATGACGTCGCTGTCCGCGCGTCGCTATGGCATCCCGAAGCGAGGCGAAGTGCATGTCGGTTACCACGCGGATCTCGTGCTGTTCGATCCGGCGAGCGTGATCGACGCCGCGACGTTCGAGAAGCCGCAACAGCCCGCGCACGGGATCGACGCGGTGTGGGTGAACGGCGTGCTGACATACGAAAACGGCCAGCCGACCGGCGAGCGCGCCGGCGGTTTCGTCGCGCGCGGCGAGCGCGTGCCGGCGAGTGCCGATGCGGCGTTCTGAACGCGGCAGGTGTTCCGATCTTCCGCGCGTGCCCAAGCCGGCGCGCGCATCCGTAACCGAAATGTGAGGAGTGAAACGATGAAGCGATATGGCGTAGGCGAAGCGAAGGGCACGGGCGGCCAGGTGATGCCGTTTGCACGGGCGGTCGAGGCCGACGGCTGGCTGTACGTGTCGGGCCAGACGCCGATGGTAAACGGCGAGGTCGTCGAAGGCGGGATCGTCACGCAGTCGAAGCAGACGATCGAGAACGTGATCGCGATCCTGAAGGAAGCCGGCTACGGACTCGAGCACGTCGTGCGCTGCGGCGTGTGGCTCGATGACGCGCGCGATTTCGCGTCGTTCAACAAGGTGTTCGTGTCGTACTTCGGCGAGCATCCGCCGGCACGCGCGTGCGTGCAGTCGAGCATGGTCATCGACTGCAAGGTCGAGGTCGATTGCATCGCGTACAAGCCGCCGGTGAAGTAACGCGCCGCGGCGAGTCGATACGCGCAACGGGCCCGGTGTGAACTGCACCGGGCCCGTTTTGTCATTTTCCGGGTGCGGTCCGACGGACTCGAGGCCGTCACGCGGCTGCAACCGTTGCAACGCATTCAGCCCGTTGGTGTAACGTGCTGTCCGAACGACTGAAAGGACATGTATGGAATGGGCTGCACTGGTGCCGGAGCTGATCTGCTCGGACCTTGCCGGAAGCGTGCGCTTCTATCGGGACGTGCTGGGTTTCCGGATTCGCTTCGAGCGTCCGGAAGACGGATTCGCGTACCTCGAGCTCGGAGGGGTTCAACTGATGCTCGAGCAGCAGAGCCCGGAAAGCTGGCTGACGGGCGCGATGGAGCCGCCGTTCGGGCGGGGAATCAACCTGCAGATCGAGGTCGATGCGATCGGCCCGATTCATGACCGGATCGTCGCCGCAGGCGTGGCGCTGTTCGCCGCCCCCCGAACCTCCTGGTATCGGCAGGACGACATCGAACACGGCCAGATCGAGATGCTGGTGCAAGACCCCGACGGCTACCTGCTGCGCCTGGTGGAAATTCTCCCGGAGCGCCCGGTGCAAGGATGAACCGGGCCGTCCGCCGCCCGGAAGGGGCGGGCGAACGGTCGCCGGCGAGTTTCACTGCCGCGCGGTCCGCGCGTTGTCCGGCATCGGCTGGTTGTAATTCGTGCGGAACGGGTTGATGTCGAGCCCGCCGCGGCGCGTGTAGCGCGCGTACACCGCGAGCTTCACCGGTTTGCACGCATGCAGGATGTCGAGGAAGATTCGCTCGACGCACTGCTCGTGAAAGCCCGTGTGATTGCGGAACGAGATGATGTAGCGCAGCAGGCCCGCGTGGTCGATCTGCGGCCCGACGTAGTGGATCTGCACACTGCCCCAGTCGGGCTGGCCCGTGACCGGGCAGTTCGAGCGCAGCAGGTCGGACACGAGCGTCTCCTCGACCGGCGCTTCGTTCTCGCCGTCGGCCGCCGACAGCAGCGACGGATCGGGTTCGTACACGTCGGTGTCGAGGTCGAGCCGGTCGAGCGACAGCCCGTCGAGCTCGTCCATCTCCAGCTTGGCGAAATCGTGCGGCGACACCAGCTGGACCGACACGCTCGCGCCGCACGCGGCCGACACGTCGCGCTTCAGCACGTCGCGCACCGCATCGACCGAGTCGAACTTCGACTGCGCGAACGAGCCGAGATACAGCTTGAACGACTTCGATTCGACGATGTTCGGCGATTCGGCCGGCACGTAGAACGTCGCGATCGCGACCTGCGGCTTGCCGCGCGCATTGAGCCACGACAGCTCGTACGCGTTCCAGATGTCGGTGCCGAAGAACGGCAGCGCCGACGTGATGCCGAGCTGCTCGCGTGCGCCGGCGCGCGGGATCGGGAACAGCAGCGACGCGTCGTACTGCGCCGCGTAGACGGTGGCCTTGCCGAGCGGGGAATGTTCGGGATTCATTGCACGAAGCCTTTACGACAGGAAGAGGCGGTAAGCCGGGTTGGCGCTCTCTTCGACATACGGGTAGCCGAGTGCCGCGAGGAAGCGTTCGAATTCGGCGCGATCGGCCTGCGGCACCTGCAGCCCGACGAGGATCGAGCTGTAGTCCGCGCCCTGGTTGCGGTAGTGGAACAGGCTGATGTTCCAGTCCGGCGCCATCGACGACAGGAACTTCATCAGCGCGCCCGGCCGTTCCGGGAATTCGAAGCGGAACAGGCGCTCGTCGAGCGCGAGCGGCGAGCGGCCGCCGACCATGTAGCGGATGTGTTCCTTCGACAGCTCGTCGTGCGTCAGGTCGACGCTCTTGAAGCCGTGCGACTCGAAGTTCGCGGCGATCTCCGCCGATTCGCCGCGGCGCTTGATCTGCACGCCGACGAAGATGTGCGCGGACTTCTCGTCGGCGATCCGGTAGTTGAACTCGGTGACGTTGCGATCGCCGACGAGCGAGCAGAAGCGCTTGAAGCTGCCGCGTTCCTCGGGAATCGTGACCGCGAACACGGCTTCGCGCGCTTCGCCGACCTCGGCGCGCTCGGCGACGAAGCGCATCCGGTCGAAATTCATGTTCGCGCCGGACGTGACCGCGACGAGCGTCTGGTTCTCGATGCCTTCGCGTTCCGCATACAGCTTCGCACCCGCGACCGCGAGCGCGCCGGACGGCTCGAGCACGCTGCGCGTGTCCTGGAACACGTCCTTGATCGCCGCGCACAGTGCGTCGGTGTTGACGGTCACGACGCCGTCCAGGAATTCGCGGCACAGCCGGAAGGTTTCCTCGCCGACGAGCTTTACCGCGGTGCCGTCCGCGAACAGGCCGACTTCGCTCAGCTCGATGCGCTCGCCCGCGTCCAGCGACTGCGCCATCGCGCACGAATCCTCGGCCTGCACGCCGATCACCTTGATCTCCGGGCGCACCGCCTTCACGTACGCGGCGACGCCGGACGCGAGTCCGCCGCCGCCGATCGGCACGAAGACCGCGTGGATCGGGCCCTGGTGCTGGCGCAGGATTTCCATCGCGATCGTGCCCTGGCCGGCGATCACGTACGGATCGTCGAACGGGTGGACGAACGTGAGGTCGCGCTCCTGCTGGACCTTGACCGCGTGCGCGTACGCATCGCTGTACGATTCGCCCGCCTGGATCACCTCGACGCTCGGGCCGCCGTGCGCGCGCACCGCGTCGACCTTCACCTGCGGCGTCGTGACCGGTACGACGATCACGGCCTTGACGCCCATCCGGGCCGCCGAGAACGCAACGCCCTGCGCGTGGTTGCCGGCCGACGCGGTAATCACGCCGCGCGCGAGCGCGTCCACCGGAATGTGCGCCATCTTGTTGTATGCGCCGCGCAGCTTGAACGAGAACACCGGCTGGTTGTCCTCGCGCTTCAGGTAAACGGCGTTGCGCAGCCGGGCCGACAGGTTGCGGGCCGGTTCGAGTTCCGTCTCGATCGCGACGTCGTAGACGCGCGCGGTGAGGATTTTCTTCAGGTAATCGTGGGATGCCATGGGCGCTCGCGGGCAGTGCGGATGCAGACGGTAAAGGGTCAATGATAGCGCCAAGGGTCCGCCCGCACGCAAGCGGCATGCCGGGCGGGCGGCTGTGAGCGCTCGCGTGCGCGGGCGGACAGGGCATTCGCGCCGCCGGGCGTCGCCTTTTACCGGCGCACTTTACCGGTTTAACCGCATGGTTACCGACCGGACGGACGGCGAATGATCACATGAAATCGCGCCGAGCCCCGCCCGGCGCGGCTCGCGGCGATAGCCCCACGACCTGTCCGGCGTGTCACGGGCGGCCCGATCATGGGTTAGAATTCCGTTTTGAATCAAGGATTCGGAAGATGCAGAGGCACCCTCGGATCGCACCGTTGAAGCCGACGCCGCGCGCAGCCAGCCCCGCGGCCGAACGGCATGCGCGCCGCGCGCGATCGTGCTGATGATTCCGAGTGCCGCCAGGCCCTGTCGCCGGCCAGGAGGGGCGAGTCGCCCGCTCCGGCCCCATGAAGGACAGCCGCGCGCCTGGTAACAGAACAGATTTCCCCAAGATTGCGCCTACGCGCTTGCCGACGCCCGTGCACGGTGTATCGGCCCTCCGAGTCGTCCGAACATGAACGCACCACAAGTTTTCGATCCGCATGGCGCGGCCGCCGCCGTCGCCGCCGACCCCGCGCCCCGCTTGCGCGAGATTCCCTACAACTACACGTCCTTCTCGGATCGCGAGATCGTGATCCGCCTGCTCGGCGAAGAGGCGTGGTCGGTGCTCGACGAACTGCGTGCCGAGCGCCGCACGGGCCGCTCGGCACGGATGCTGTACGAAGTGCTCGGTGACATCTGGGTCGTGCGTCGCAACCCGTATCTGCAAGACGACCTGCTCGACAACCCGAAGCGCCGCGCGCTGCTGATCGAGGCGCTGAACCACCGACTGACAGAGATCGGCAAGCGCCGCAGCGCGGATCTCACCGAGCACCGCGACGACGCGGGCCGCGAGCGCGCGTCGCGCGTCGAGATGCTCGAAACCGCCGCGCAGCGCGCGGTCAACGAGTTCGCGGACGAATTCGACAAGATGGCCGACCTGCGCCGCCGCGCGACCAAGGCGCTCGGCCGCTGCACGCAGAAGGACAACATCCGCTTCGACGGGCTGTCGCGCGTGTCGCACGTGACCGACGCGACCGACTGGCGCGTCGAATACCCGTTCGTCGTGCTGACGCCCGACACCGAAGCCGAGATCGCCGGCCTGATCAAGGCGTGCTTCGAGCTCGGCCTGACCGTGATCCCGCGCGGCGGCGGCACCGGCTACACGGGCGGCGCGGTGCCGCTCACGCCGTTTTCCGCGGTGATCAACACCGAAAAGCTCGAACAGCTCGGCGCGGTCGAACTGACCGAGCTGCCGGGCGTCGCGCACAAGGTGCCGACGATCTTCTCCGGCGCAGGCGTCGTCACGCGCCGCGTGACCGAGGCGGCGGAAGCGGCCGGCTACGTGTTCGCGGTCGATCCGACCTCGCTCGACGCATCGTGCATCGGCGGTAACGTCGCGATGAACGCGGGCGGCAAGAAGGCCGTGCTGTGGGGCACCGCGCTCGACAACCTGGCCTGGTGGCGGATGGTCGACCCGGACGGCAACTGGCTCGAAGTGACGCGCCACGAGCACAACCAGGGCAAGATCCACGACATCGCGGTCGCGCGCTTCGAGCTGAAGTGGTTCGACGGCGCGTATGCGCCGGGCGAGAAGCTGCTGCGCACCGAGATGCTCGAGATCGAAGGCCGCCGGTTCCGCAAGGAAGGGCTCGGCAAGGACGTGACCGACAAGTTCCTCGCCGGCCTGCCGGGCGTGCAGAAGGAAGGCTGCGACGGGCTCATCACGTCTGCGCGCTGGGTGCTGCACAAGATGCCCGCGCACACGCGCACCGTCTGCCTCGAATTCTTCGGCCAGGCGCGCGAGGCGATCCCGAGCATCGTCGAGATCAAGGACTACCTGTTCGAGACGTCGAAGCAGGGCGGCGCGATCCTCGCGGGCCTCGAGCACCTCGACGAGCGCTACCTGCGCGCGGTCGGCTACGCGACCAAGAGCAAGCGCAATGCGTTTCCGAAGATGGTGCTGATCGGCGACATCGTCGGCGATGACGCCGACGCGGTCGCACAGGCGACGTCCGAAGTGATCCGGATGGCGAACGGCAAGAGCGGCGAAGGCTTCGTCGCGGTCAGCGCGGAGGCGCGCAAGCGCTTCTGGCTCGACCGCAGTCGCACGGCCGCGATCGCGAAGCACACGAACGCGTTCAAGATCAACGAGGACGTCGTCATCCCGCTGAACCGGATGGGCGAGTACACCGACGGCATCGAGCGGATCAACATCGAGCTGTCGCTGAAGAACAAGCTGCAACTGGTGGACGCGCTCGAAGCGTTCTTCCGCGGCGGCAACCTGCCGCTCGGCAAGACCGACGACGCGAACGAGATCCCGAGCGCGGAACTGCTGGAAGACCGTGTGCAGCAGGCGCTGGAGCTGCTCAAGCGCGTGCGCGCGCGCTGGGAATTCGTGCGCGACCGGCTCGACCAGCCGCTGCGCGAGGCGCAGCACTACCTGGTGCAGCTCGGCTACGAGGCGCTCGCCGAGAAGTTCGCGGATCGCGCGGACGAGCAGCCGGGCGCGACCGTGTTCCACATCACGCAGGACCGCACGGTCCGCATCTCGTGGAAGCAGGAGATCCGCGCGGAACTGCGCGCGATCTTCAACGGCGGCGCGTTCAAGCAGATCCTCGACGAGGCGCAGGCGATCCACAAGCGCGTGCTGCGCGGCCGCGTGTTCGTCGCGCTGCACATGCACGCGGGCGACGGCAACGTCCACACCAACATCCCGGTCAACTCCGACAACTACGAGATGCTGCAGGACGCGCACGCGTCGGTCGCCCGCATCATGACGCTCGCGCGCTCGCTCGACGGCGTGATTTCCGGCGAACACGGGATCGGCATCACGAAGCTCGAATTCCTGACCGACGACGAGATCGCCGAATTCCGCGCGTACAAGCAGCGCGTCGACCCGAACGGGCGCTTCAACAAGGGCAAGCTGCTCGACGGCGCCGATCTGCGCAACGCGTACACGCCCAGCTTCGGGCTGATGGGTTACGAGTCGCTGATCATGCAGCAGTCCGACATCGGCGCGATCGCCGATTCGGTGAAGGACTGCCTGCGCTGCGGCAAGTGCAAGCCGGTGTGCGCGACCCACGTGCCGCGCGCGAACCTGCTGTACAGCCCGCGCAACAAGATTCTCGCGACGTCGCTCTTGGTCGAGGCGTTCCTGTACGAAGAGCAGACGCGCCGCGGCGTGTCGATCAAGCACTGGGACGAATTCAACGACGTGGCCGACCACTGCACGGTGTGCCACAAGTGCGCGACGCCATGCCCGGTGAAGATCGACTTCGGCGACGTCACGATGAACATGCGCAACCTGTTGCGCAAGATGGGCAAGAAGAAATTCAACGCCGGCAATGCGGCGGGCATGTTCTTCCTGAACGCGACCAATCCGCAGACGATCAACCTCGCGCGCGGCGTGATGATGGGCGTCGGCTACAAGGTGCAGCGCTTCGCGAACGACATGCTGAAGAAGGTCGTGACGAAGCAGACGCAGCACCCGCCCGCGACGACCGGCAAGCCGCCGGCGGTCGAGCAGGTGATCCACTTCGTCAACAAGAAGATGCCGGGCAACCTGCCGAAGAAGACGGCGCGCGCGCTGCTGGACATCGAGGACAACAAGATCGTGCCGATCATCCGCAACCCGAAGTCGACGACCGTCGATTCGGAAGCGGTGTTCTACTTCCCGGGCTGCGGCTCCGAGCGGCTGTTCTCGCAGGTCGGGCTGGCCACGCAGGCGATGCTTTGGGAAGCGGGCGTGCAGACGGTGCTGCCGCCGGGCTACCTGTGCTGCGGCTATCCGCAGCGCGGCTCGGGCCAGTACGACAAGGCCGAGAAGATCGTCACGGACAACCGCGTGCTGTTCCACCGTGTCGCGAATACGCTGAACTACCTCGACATCAAGACGGTGGTCGTGTCGTGCGGCACCTGCTACGACCAGCTCGCGGGCTACGAATTCGACAAGATCTTCCCGGGCTGCCGGATCATCGACATCCACGAGTTCCTGCTCGAGAAGGGGATGAAGCTCGATGGCGTGACGGGCACGCGCTACATGTATCACGACCCGTGCCACACGCCGATCAAGACGATCGACCCGGTGAAGCTGGTCAACGAGCTGATGGGTTCGGAGAAGGACGGCTACAAGATCGAGAAGAACGATCGCTGCTGCGGCGAATCGGGCACGCTGGCGGTCACGCGGCCGGACATCTCCACGCAGGTCCGCTTCCGCAAGGAAGAGGAGATCCGCAAGGGCGCCGCGAAGCTGCGCGCGATTCCCGTGGTGGCGGGCGATGCGCCGGCGCCGGCCGCCGCGGCCGCGAACGGCCCGGACGTGAAGATCCTGACGAGCTGCCCGTCGTGCCTGCAGGGCCTGTCGCGCTACAGCGAGGATGCGAACCTCGAAGCCGACTACATCGTGGTCGAAATCGCGCGCCAGGTGCTCGGCGAGAACTGGATGGCCGATTATGTCGCACGGGCGAACCATGGCGGGATCGAGCGCGTGCTGGTCTAATGCGGGCATGACGACCGCCCGACCGGGCCGGGAATGAGCGGGCGCCGGCATGCCATGCCGGCGCCTGTCCACATGGGAGCGACGATGGAATGCGTGTTTTGCCGTGAAGACGGCGGCGAGGTGCTCTGGCAGGACGATGCGCTGCGCGTCGTGCTCGCCACGGGCGAGCACGACTACCCGGGCTTCTGCCGGGTGATCTGGGGCGCGCACGTGGCCGAGTTCTCCGATCTCGGCGAGCCCGAGCGGGCACATCTGATGCGCGTGGTCTACGCGGTCGAGCGGGCCGTGCGCCGCGTGATGCAGCCGAACAAGGTGAATCTCGCGAGCCTCGGCAACATGGTGCCGCACGTGCACTGGCACGTGATTCCGCGTTTTTCCAACGATGCCCATTTTCCGCAGCCCGTGTGGGCGCCGCGCCAGCGCAGCGTGTCCGAGGCGCTGCTGCGCTCGCGCGCGGCGCAGGCCTCGCTGCTGCACAATGCGGTGCGCGAGGAAATTCAACGCATGACCGATTCGAGGCAAGCATGAGCGGTTTGACTTCCACGACGCCGATTCCGTCCGGCGTCGTCGTGCACGCGGTGTCGCGCGTGCTCGAATTGCAGTATCCGAACGGCGAGAGTTACCGGATTCCGTTCGAGCTGATGCGCGTCTATTCGCCGTCGGCCGAGGTGCGCGGCCACGGGCCCGGCCAGGAGACGTTGCAGACCGGCAAGCGCGAAGTGACGATCACCGCGCTCGAGGGCGTCGGCAACTATGCGCTGCAGCCGACATTCTCCGACGGCCATTCGACCGGCATCTACTCGTGGGACCTGCTGTACGAGCTGGCGACGCAGCAGGACGCGCTGTGGCGCGACTATTTCGACAAACTGAAGGCGGCGGGCGTCGAGCGCGACGCGCCGATGCAGGCGGCCAGCGCGCCGCACGGCCACTGCCACTGAAATCGACGGCGCCCGCTCGGCGCCGTCTTGCCATTTACTGAGGATCAACGCGATGAGCAAAACCCACTTCGGCTTCGAGAGCGTCGAGGAAAACGAAAAAGCGAAGAAAGTGGCGGGCGTGTTTCATTCGGTCGCGAGCAACTACGATCTGATGAACGACCTGATGTCGGCGGGCATGCACCGCGCGTGGAAGGCGTTCACGATCGCGCAGGCGAACGTGCGCCCCGGCTTCAAGGTGCTCGACATCGCGGCCGGCACCGGCGACCTGACCAAGTCGTTCGCGAAGGCGGCCGGGCCGACGGGCGAGGTCTGGCATACCGACATCAACGAATCGATGCTGCGCGTCGGCCGCGACCGGCTGCTCGACAAGGGCATCGTGACGCCGTCGCTGTTGTGCGACGCCGAGAAAATTCCTTTTCCGGACAACTACTTCGACGTGGTCACGGTCGCGTTCGGGCTGCGCAACATGACGCACAAGGATGCCGCGCTCGCCGAGATGCGCCGCGTGACGAAGCCCGGCGGCCGCGTGATGGTGCTGGAATTCTCGAAAGTCTGGGATCCGCTGAAAAAGGCGTACGATCTGTATTCTTTCAAAGTATTACCGTGGCTTGGCGACAAGTTCGCGAAAGATGCTGAAAGTTATCGGTATCTTGCTGAATCTATCCGGATGCACCCCGATCAGGACACGCTGAAGACGATGATGGAACAAGCAGGCCTCGACGCCGTCAAATATTACAATTTGTCAGGTGGCGTGGTAGCTTTACACCTAGGGACCAAGTACTAAGGGGTTCTTTCCCTACATTCGTCTTACATTCGGAG
Source organism: Burkholderia sp. E168m22 (assembly GCF_001319805.1). Classification (NCBI taxonomy): domain Bacteria; kingdom Pseudomonadati; phylum Pseudomonadota; class Betaproteobacteria; order Burkholderiales; family Burkholderiaceae; genus Burkholderia; species Burkholderia sp. E168m22. Next base: position 134,596 of record NZ_BBSK01000038.1, on the reverse strand, counting down.
AAGCTGATGTCTGAATCGCGTTCGTTGTTCAACCGTAGCAAACCGTCGAAGCCGTGGGCTCGACGGGTCGGCACGCTGCTGATGGTCGGCCTGCTCACGGCCGGCACGTTCGCATCGCTCGACGCCGAAGCCCGGCGCATGGGCGGCGGGCGCAGCATCGGTCGCCAGAATTCCACCGTCACGCAGCGCCAGGCCACGCCGCCCGCGCAGCAGCCGATGCAGCAGGCCGCGCCGTCGCAGGCCCAGCGTGCGAACCCGGCTGCGCCCACGCCGGCCGCGCAGCCCAACCGCTCGCGCTGGCTCGGGCCGATCGCCGGCCTCGCGGCCGGTCTCGGCATCGCGGCGCTGCTGTCGCACTTCGGTCTCGGCGGCGCATTCGCGAGCATGATGGCGAACGTCATCGTGATCGCGTTGCTCGCGATGGTCGGCATCTGGCTGATCCGCAAGTTCATGAACCGCCGTCGCCCGCAGGAGCCGGCGTATTCGGTCGGCGGCGCGGCTTCGTCGTCGGGCGGCTACTCGCAAAGCCCGTCGTTCCAGCAGGGCAACACCGGCAGCAACTACGCGGGCAGCGGCAGCAGCTATGCGAACGAAGCACAGGGCGTATTCGGCGGCGGTGCAGCGGCCGCCGGCGCAGCCGCGGCGGCCGCGGCGCCGCTGCAGGTGCCGGCCGGTTTCGACACCGAAGCGTTCCTGCGCAGCGCGAAAGTCTATTTCGTGCGCCTGCAGGCGGCGTGGGACCAGGGCAACCTGGCCGACATCCGCGAGTTCACGACGCCCGAAATGTTCGCCGAGATCAAGATCGACCTCGATTCGCGCGGCAACGACGCGAACCAGACCGACGTCGTGCAGCTCGACGCGGAACTGGTCGCGATCGAGGATCGCGGCATCGAGCAGTCGGCAAGCGTGCGCTTCCACGGCCTGATCCGCGAAGCGGCGAATACGTCGGCCGCGCCGTTCGACGAGGTGTGGAACCTGTCGAAGTCGGGCAGTCAGGGCTGGCTGCTCGCGGGTATCCAGCAGATCAACACGCACTGAGCGTGGCCGGCGGCCCGCGCCGCCGGGCACCCGGGCGACGGCCGCCGCACTGCGACCGCTTGCCGCCCGGGTGTACGGTCAGGCACGGTCTGCCGCCGATCCGACGTTACAATAGAAACCCGCGTGGGCGCCCGGCCTGCGCGGGTTTTTTCTTTCCCAGCCCGATGACCTTTGCCGCCAAGCCTTTTGCTGCTGCCGTCAATCACCTGCTCGCGCGCGAATCGTGGGCGCGCGACCGCCTGATTCCCTATGCGGGCAAGACTGCCCGGATCGACGTGCCTCCCGTCACGCTCACGCTGCTGGTGCAGCCCGACGGCTATCTGTCGGCCGTCGACGCGCATGATGCACAACAGGTCGACGTGTCGATCGCGCTTGCCGGCGACACGGTCGCCGCGTTCCTGCAGGGCGGCCAGGCGGCCGTGATGAAGCACGTGAAGATCGAAGGCGACGCGGAATTCGCGACGCAGATCGCGAAGCTGGCCGAGCATCTGCGCTGGGAACCGGAAGAAGATCTCGCGAAGCTGGTCGGTGACGCGGCGGCGTACCGGATCGCGACGGTCGTGCGCGACGCCGGCGCGCGCGCGCGCCGCACCGGCCGCAATGTGCTCGATTCCGTCGCCGAATACTGGCTCGACGAGAACCCGCAGGTCGTCCGGCGCGCGTCGCTCGGCGGCTTCGACGCCGAACTGGCGCGCGCACGCGATGCGCTCGCGCGGGTCGAAAAGCGGGTCGAGCGACTCGAACAAAAAATCGGCGCGCGCGCAGGCTCCGGCCCGCGCGGCGCGCACTGAGGGCCGCAGGGCATGCGCATTTTCCGTTTCATCAAGATTGTCTACACCGTCATCCGCTTTGGCCTCGACGAAGTGATGCTGTCCCGGATCGACGACCGGCGCGTGAAGCTGCTGTTGCGGATCACGACGATCGGCCGCCGCTTCTCCGATCCGCCCGCCGTGCGGTTGCGTCACGCGCTCGAAAGCCTCGGCCCGATCTTCGTGAAGTTCGGCCAGGTGCTGTCGACGCGCCGCGACCTGCTGTCGGTCGATTTCGCGAACGAACTCGCGAAGCTGCAGGACCAGGTGCCGCCGTTCGATTCGGCCGTCGCGATCGCGATCATCGAGAAGTCGCTCGGCGCGCCGGTCGACGAGCTGTTCGACGAATTCGAGCGCGAGCCGATCGCGAGCGCGTCGATCGCGCAGGTGCACTTCGCGAAGCTGAAGCAGGGCGTGCACGCGGGCAAGGCCGTCGCCGTCAAGGTGCTGCGGCCGAACATGCTGCCGGTGATCGATTCCGACCTCGCGCTGATGCGCGACATCGCGACGTGGACCGAGCGCATGTGGGCCGACGGCCGGCGCCTGAAGCCGCGCGAGGTCGTCGCCGAATTCGACAAGTACCTGCACGACGAGCTCGACCTGATGCGCGAGGCCGCGAACGGCAGCCAGCTGCGCCGCAACTTCGCGGGCCTCGACCTGCTGCTCGTACCCGAGATGTTCTGGGATTTCTCGACGTCGCAGGTGCTCGTGATGGAGCGCATGACCGGCGTGCCGATCAGCCAGGTCGAGACGCTGCGTTCGGCCGGCGTCGACATCAAGAAGCTCGCGCGCGAAGGCGTCGAGATCTTCTTCACGCAGGTGTTCCGCGACGGCTTTTTCCATGCGGACATGCACCCGGGCAACATTCAGGTGAGCCTCGACCCGAACACGTTCGGCCGTTATATCGCGCTCGATTTCGGGATCGTCGGCGCACTGTCCGATTTCGACAAGAATTACCTCGCGCAGAACTTCCTCGCGTTCTTCAAGCGCGACTATCACCGTGTCGCGACGCTCCACCTCGAATCGGGCTGGGTGCCGCCCGAGACGCGCGTCGAGGAGCTCGAAAGCGCGATCCGCGCGGTGTGCGAGCCGTATTTCGATCGCGCGCTGAAGGACATCTCGCTCGGCCAGGTGCTGATGCGCCTGTTCTCGACGTCGCGCCGCTTCAACGTCGAGATCCAGCCGCAGCTCGTGCTGCTGCAGAAGACGATGCTGAACGTCGAAGGGCTCGGCCGCTCGCTCGACCCCGAGCTCGATCTGTGGAAGACCGCGAAGCCGTATCTCGAGCGCTGGATGACCGAGCAGATCGGCCTGCGCGGCTGGTACGAGCGGTTCAAGGTCGAGGCGCCGCAGTGGAGCAAGACGCTGCCGCAACTGCCGCGCCTGATCCACCATGCACTGGCCGCGCGCCACGACGCGCCGCGCGCCGCGAGCGAGGAGCTGATGCGTCAGGTCCTCGTCGAGCAGAAGCGGACAAACCGGCTGCTGCAGGCGTTGCTGATCTTCGGTCTGGCCGTCGGCGTCGGGGCGCTCGTCGCGCGCGTGCTGCTCGCGCTCGCGTACGGTGCTTGATCGAAAGGAGCGCGGCGATGTCCGATCCGAAGCAACCGGCCGCACCGTCGGCCGCCGATTTCGCGACGCGCGACCCCGGTAGCGCATCGTTCTGGGACGAGCGTTTCGCACGCGGCGTGACGCCGTGGGAATTCGGCGGCGTGCCGGACGGCTTTCGCGTGTTCGCGCAGCGGCGCGAGCCGTGCGCGGTGCTGATTCCCGGCTGCGGCAGTGCGCAGGAGGCCGGCTGGCTCGCGCAGGCCGGCTGGCCGGTGCGGGCGATCGATTTCGCCGCGCAGGCGGTCGCTGCGGCGAAGGCGCAGCTCGGCGCGCATGCGGACGTCGTCGAACAGGCCGATTTTTTCCAGTACCGGCCGCCGTTCGACGTGCAGTGGGTGTACGAGCGCGCGTTCCTGTGCGCGTTGCCGCCGGGCCTGCGCGCCGGCTATGCGGCGCGGATGGCCGAGCTGCTGCCCACGGGCGGATTGCTGGCCGGCTATTTCTTCGTGGTGGCCAAACCGAAGGGGCCGCCGTTCGGGATCGAGCGGGCGGAACTCGATGCGCTGCTCGCGCCGCACTTCGAGCTGCTCGAGGATTTGCCCGTGACCGATTCGCTGGCCGTGTTCGACGGGCACGAGCGCTGGCTCACGTGGCGCCGTCGCTGATGCGCGGGCGTCGCGGCCATTGCCGGAACGCGCCGGGGTTTCGGCTATAATTCAAGGTTTTGCAAGCCGTTTCCAGTTTCTGCGGGAAAAATATCATGCCGATCTACGCCTATCGATGCGAAGCGTGCGGTTTCGCGAAGGACGTGCTCCAGAAGATGAGCGACGCGCCGCTGACGCAATGTCCTGAATGCGGGAAGGATGCTTTTCGCAAACAGGTGACCGCCGCCGGTTTCCAGCTGAAGGGCTCGGGGTGGTATGTCACCGATTTCCGCGGCGGCTCGGGCGGCGCCAGCGCACCGGCGACGGCGTCGGGCGACGCGGCGCCGGCAGCACCCGCGGCGGAAGCCGCACCCGCCGCGGCCGCGCCGGCTGCGGCGAGCAGTTCGGGCAGCACCACGACGACGAGCGCCGCGCCGGCTCCGGCCGCGACGCCCGCCGCCGGCAGTTGACCGTCGCGGCCCGGCCGGGTCGCGACCCACTCGCGCCGCAGGCGCGGTTCATTGACGGCAGATGATGAAAAAGACGACCCTGAAAACGGTGTTCCTGACCGGCTTGCTGGTTCTCGTCCCGCTCGCGATCACGCTGTGGGTGCTCGGCCTCATCATCGGCACGATGGACCAGACGCTGCTCCTGCTGCCCGAATCGTGGCAGCCCGAGCGGATGCTCGGCTTCCACCTGCCGGGGATCGGCGCGGTGCTGACGCTCGCGTTCATCTTCGTCGTCGGGCTGGCCACGCAGAACTTCATCGGCCAGAAGCTCGTCACGTGGTGGAACGCGGTGGTACGCCACATCCCGGTCGTCGGGCCGATCTACACGAGCGTCAAGCAGGTATCGGACACGCTGCTGTCGAGCAGCGGCAACGCGTTCCGCAAGGCGCTGCTGATCGAATACCCGCGCCGCGGCTCGTATACGATCGCGTTTCTGACCGGCACGCCCGGCGGCGACGTGGTCAACCATCTGACGGAAGAGTACGTGAGCGTGTACGTGCCCACGACGCCGAACCCGACGTCGGGTTTCTTCCTGATGCTGCCGAAGAGCGAAGTCATCGAACTCGACATGTCGGTCGATGCCGCGCTCAAGTACATCGTCTCGATGGGCGTCGTGGCGCCTTCGGCGCCTGCTCCGGCGCCCGCCCGCCGTCCCGTCGAGCCGCCGCTGTAAGTAAAGAATCATCGCCCGGGCCGCGCGTTGCGGCGCCCGTTGATCAAACCGAACGAAAGCAAACATCATGTCGATGCGTACTGAATACTGCGGTCTCGTGACCGAACACCTGCTGGGCCAAACCGTGTCGCTGTGCGGCTGGGTGCAGCGCCGCCGCGATCACGGCGGTGTGATCTTCATCGACCTGCGCGATCGTGAAGGCCTCGTGCAGGTGGTGTGCGACCCGGATCGCGCGGAGATGTTCGCGACCGCCGAAGGCGTGCGCAACGAGTTCTGCGTGCAGATCAAGGGCCTCGTGCGCAACCGTCCGGACGGCACGGTCAACGCCGGCCTGAAGAGCGGCAGGATCGAAGTGCTGTGCCACGAACTGAACGTGCTGAACGCGTCGGTCACGCCGCCGTTCCAGCTCGACGACGACAACCTGTCGGAAACGACGCGTCTCACGCACCGCGTGCTCGACCTGCGTCGCCCGCAGATGCAGCACAACCTGCGCCTGCGCTACCGCGTCGCGATCGAGGCGCGCAAGTACCTCGACGAGCAGGGCTTCATCGACATCGAGACGCCGATGCTGACGAAGAGCACGCCGGAAGGCGCGCGCGACTACCTCGTGCCGTCGCGCGTGAACGCCGGCCAGTTCTTCGCGCTACCGCAGTCGCCGCAGCTGTTCAAGCAGCTGCTGATGGTCGCGAACTTCGACCGTTACTACCAGATCACCAAGTGCTTCCGCGACGAGGATCTCCGCGCGGACCGTCAGCCGGAATTCACGCAGATCGACTGCGAGACGTCGTTCCTCGGCGAGCAGGAAATCCGTGACCTGTTCGAGGACATGATCCGTCACATCTTCAAGACGACGATCGACGTCGAGCTCGACGCGAAATTCCCGGTGATGCCGTACTCGGAAGCGATGGCGCGTTTCGGTTCGGACAAGCCGGACCTGCGCGTGCAGCTCGAATTCACCGAGCTGACCGACGCGATGAAGGACGTCGACTTCAAGGTGTTCAGCACGCCGGCCAACGCGAAGGACGGCCGGGTCGCGGCGCTGCGCGTGCCGAAGGGCGGCGAGCTGTCGCGCGGCGACATCGACGGCTACACGGAATTCGTGCGGATCTACGGCGCGAAGGGCCTCGCGTGGATCAAGGTCAACGAGAAGGCGAAGGGCCGCGACGGCCTGCAAAGCCCGATCGTCAAGAACCTGCACGACGCGTCGATCGCGGCGATCCTCGAGCGCACCGGCGCCGAAGACGGCGACATCATCTTCTTCGCGGCCGACCGCGCGAAGGTCGTCAACGACAGCCTTGGCGCGCTGCGCCTGAAGATCGGCCATTCGGAATTCGGCAAGGCGAACGGTCTGGTCCAGGCCGGCTGGAAGCCGCTGTGGGTCGTCGACTTCCCGATGTTCGAATACGACGACGAAGATGCGCGCTACGTCGCAGCACACCATCCGTTTACGAGCCCGAAGGACGAGCACCTCGAGTATCTCGAGACCGACCCGGGCCGTTGCCTCGCGAAGGCCTACGACATGGTGCTGAACGGCTGGGAAATCGGCGGCGGCTCGGTGCGTATCCACCGCGAGGAAGTGCAGAGCAAGGTGTTCCGCGCGCTGAAGATCGGTGCGGAAGAAGCGCAACTGAAGTTCGGCTTCCTGCTGGACGCGCTGCAGTACGGCGCGCCGCCGCACGGCGGTATCGCATTCGGTCTCGACCGCATCGTCACGATGATGGCCGGTGCCGATTCGATCCGCGACGTGATCGCGTTCCCGAAGACGCAGCGTGCGCAGGATCTGCTCACGCAGGCGCCGAGCCCGGTCGACGAGCGTCAGCTGCGCGAGCTGCACATCCGTCTGCGTCAGCCGGAGCAGCCGAAGGCGTAACGCGCTTTCGCCCCCGGTCGTGTGTGCGGTCACGCACGCACGGCACCCTGAAAAAGGCGCAGTGATGCGCCTTTTTCATTTTTTGCGGTACAGTCGCAGCACTTGCCGCACGTTCGGGCGCAGGCCCGGCGCACGGCCCTGTGCCGCATGAAACAAAGATGACGAAGCCGCCGAAAATCCCCGAATCCGTTCTCGTCGTGATCTACACGCCCGACCTCGATGTGCTCGTGATCAAGCGTGCCGACCAGCCCGATTTCTGGCAATCGGTCACCGGCTCGAAGGACACGCTCGACGAGCCGCTCGCGCTCACCGCCGCGCGTGAAGTGGCCGAGGAAACCGGCATCGCGGTCGGCACGCCGGACGTGCCGGCCAGCGCGCTCGTCGACTGGCATCACCGGATCGAGTACACGATCTATCCGCAATACCTGCATCGCTATGCGCCGGGCGTCACGCGCAACGTCGAGCACTGGTTCGGCCTGTGCGTGCCGCATCGCGTCGACGTGACGCTGTCGCCGCGCGAGCATGTCGACCATGCGTGGCTGCCGTTCCGCGAGGCGGCCGCGCGCTGCTTCTCGCCATCGAACGCCGAGGCGATCCTGCAATTGCCCGCACGCGTGGCCCTCGCGCGTGCGCCGCACGGCTCGTCCGCATGAATGCGGAGACCCGCAAGCGCTTCGCGCAATTGCGGCAGATGTTCCTGCAGGAGCGCGGCTCCGCGTCGCGGCTCGCGTTTACGGCCGGCAACACGGTGCGGCTGTGCGAAACCGGCGGCGAATTCTTCCACGCGCTGATCGAGCGGATCGACGCCGCCCGCGAGCAGGTGATGCTCGAAACCTACATCTTCTGCGACGACGCGGCCGGCCGCCCGGTGTCGGACGCGCTGATCCGCGCGGCGCAGCGCGGCGTGCGCGTGCGGGTGATCACCGACGGCATCGGCACCGCGCGCCTGCCGCTGTTCGACACATGGGGCGAAGCCGGCGTCGAGCACTGCATCTACAATCGCTTCCTGTTCGGCCGCTTCGGCTTCTCGCGCACGCACCGCAAGCTTGCGGTGATCGATCAGACGACCGCGTTCTGCGGCGGCATCAACATCGTCGACGACTACACGCAGGGCAGCGCGACGCTGCCGTTTCCGCGCTGGGATTTCGCGGTCGAGATGGCCGGGCCCGCGGTGTCCGACGTGCGCGCCGCGTTCGAGCTGCAGTGGCACCGGATCCAGTTCGGCCACAAGCCGTATGCGCAGTACGCGGCCGGGCTGCACGGCGGCGAAGCGTTCCCCGACATGTTCCGGCGCTGGATGCGCAGCCATCGATGGATCAAGGCCGGCGCGCTGCGGGTCGTGACGGAGCCGAGCGTCGCGTTCGTCGCGCGCGACAACGTCGTGAACCGCCGCGCGATCGAGAAGGCCTATCTCGCGGCGATCGGCCAGGCGCGCCAGCGCATCCTGCTCGCGAATCCGTATTTCATGCCGGGCCGCAAGCTGCGCCGCGCGCTGACGGGCGCGGCACGGCGCGGCGTCGACGTGCAGGTGCTGATCGGCCGCAAGGAGTTCACGGCGCTCGATACGGCCGTGCCGTTCCTGTATCACTCGCTGTTGCGCGCGGGCGTGCGCGTGGCCGAATACGACAAGACGATCCTGCACGGCAAGGTCGCCGTGATCGACGACAACTGGGCGACGGTCGGCTCGTCGAATCTGGACGCGCTGAGCCTGATGCTGAACAATGAAGCGAACGTCGTGCTGGTGCGCTACGATGCAGTGACGAATCAGTTGCGCGACGCGATCGCCACCGCGTTCGCCGAAGGGCGGGAGATCGACGCCGCGCACTATGCCGCCCGCCCGCGCATCGAACGGCTGCTGAACTGGCTGGCGTACACCACGTACCGCCTCGTGATGAAGGCGCTGACGGTCGGCGGTTACGACTGACGCCGACTAAGTATTCGCTTCAAAAATCTGTCCGCACGTTCGTGCGGAAAAGCCGCTCCGGTCCCGCCGGAATCGCGCAAAATAGCGGCTCGGTTAGACACCGGTTTCTAATAATTTCCTTGTTTCGCGAGCGGCCGCACTCAATAATAGTACGGCCGTTCGATTTTATTCGAACCCCCGAACGGTTACAGAAATAGCTATGCGAAAAGGCGAACAGACGCGTGCCGCGATACTTGAAGCTGCTTTGGACCTTGCCAGCCGTGACGGGCTGGAGGGGCTGACGATCGGCCTGCTGGCCGAGCGCATGCAGATGAGCAAGAGCGGCGTGTTCGCGCACTTCGGATCGCGCGAGGACCTGCAGGTCGAGGTCGTCCGCGAGTACCACCATCGTTTCGAGAACGAGGTGTTCTTTCCGAGCCTGCGCGAGTCGCGCGGTCTGCCGCGTCTTCGGGCGATGCTGGCGCGCTGGATCGAGAAGCGCATCCAGGAGGTGACGACCGGGTGCATCTACATCAGCGGCGCAGTGGAGTACGACGACCGGCCGGACAGCCCCGTGCGCGAGCAGTTGATCGCGAGCGTGACCGCCTGGCGTGCCGCGTTGCTGCGCGCCATTTCGCAGGCGATGGAAGAGGGGCATCTGCGTGCGGATACGGATCCGGAACTGATGCTCTTCGAGTTGTACAGCTTCACGCTCGGCCTGCATCACGACGCACGCTTCCTGCATTCGCCGGACGCCGTGCGCCTCACGTGGGCCGCGCTGGAAAAGACGATTGTTTCGTATCAGAGCGAGAGCCGTTAGCGGCGCGTGACCCGCCCGCCAGGAGCTCGAGCCGTTTTGCCCACCTTTGGAGAGAGTCATGGGACAGTACGCCGCGCCGCTGCGCGACATGCAATTCGTGTTGCACGAGCTTCTGAACGTCGAAGCCGAAGTCAAGCAAATGCCCAAGCATGCGGACCTCGACGCCGACACGATCAACCAGGTCCTCGAGGAAGCGGGCAAGTTCTGCTCCGAGGTACTGTTCCCGCTGAACCAGGTCGGTGACCGCGAAGGCTGCACGTATGAAGGCGACGGCGTCGTGAAGACCCCGACCGGCTTCAAGGAAGCCTACCAGCAGTACGTCGAGGCCGGCTGGCCGGCGCTCGGCTGCGATCCGGACTACGGCGGCCAGGGCCTGCCCGCGTTCGTGAACAACGCACTCTACGAAATGCTGAACTCGGCGAACCAGGCGTGGACGATGTATCCGGGCCTGTCGCACGGCGCGTACGAATGCCTGCACGCGCACGGCGCGCCGGAACTGCAGCAGCAATACCTGCCGAAGCTGGTGTCGGGCGAATGGACGGGCACGATGTGCCTGACCGAGCCGCACTGCGGCACCGACCTCGGCATCCTGCGCACCAAGGCCGAACCGAACGGCGACGGCTCGTACTCGATCAGCGGCACGAAGATCTTCATCTCGAGCGGCGAGCACGACATGTCGAAGAACATCATCCACCTCGTGCTCGCGCGCCTGCCGGACGCGCCGCAAGGCACGAAGGGGATCTCGCTGTTCATCGTGCCGAAGTTCATTCCGGACGCCGCGGGCGAGCCGGGCGAGCGCAACGGCATCAAGTGCGGCTCGATCGAGCACAAGATGGGCATCCACGGCAACTCGACGTGCGTGATGAACCTCGACGGCGCGAAGGGCTGGATGGTCGGCGAGCCGAACAAGGGCTTGAACGCGATGTTCGTGATGATGAATGCCGCACGCCTCGGCGTCGGCATGCAGGGTCTCGGCCTCACGGAAGTCGCATACCAGAACTCGCTGACGTACGCGAAGGAACGCCTGCAGATGCGCTCGCTGACGGGCCCGAAGGCGCCGGACAAGCCGGCCGACCCGATCATCGTGCATCCGGACGTGCGCCGCATGCTGCTCACGCAGAAGGCCTACGCCGAAGGCGCGCGCGCATTCACGTACTGGTCCGCGCTGCAGATCGACAAGGAGCTGTCGCACGCCGACGAAGCGGTGCGCAAGGAAGCGGCCGACCTCGTCGCGCTGCTCACGCCGATCATCAAGGCGTTCCTGACCGACAACGCGTTCGAGTCGACCAACCACGCGATGCAGATCTACGGCGGCCATGGCTTCATCTCCGAGTGGGGCATGGAGCAGTACGTGCGCGACGCGCGGATCAACATGATCTACGAAGGCACGAACTCGATCCAGTCGCTCGACCTGCTGGGCCGCAAGGTGCTCGGCGACATGGGCGCGAAGCTGAAGAAGTTCGGCAAGCTTGTCACCGAATTCGCGGAAGCCGAAGGCGTGAAGCCGGAGATGGCCGAGTTCATCAACCCGCTCGCCGACATCGGTGAAAAGGTGCAGAAGCTGACGATGGAAATCGGCATGAAGGCGATGCAGAACCCGGACGAAGTCGGCGCGGCCGCCGTGCCGTACCTGCGTACCGTCGGCCACCTGGTGTTCTCGTACTTCTGGGCGCGCATGGCGCGCCTCGCCCTCGACAAGGAAGCGTCGGGCGATCCGTTCTACAAGTCGAAGCTCGCCACCGCCCGCTTCTACTTCGCGCGTCTGCTGCCCGAAACGGCATCGACGATCCGTGCCGCGCGCGCCGGTTCGAAGACGCTGATGGAAGTCGACGAATCGCTGTTCTGACGCGAGTCCGGGCGGTGCGCGCCGCGTGCCGCGCCGCCCGAACGCAACGATTCCTGGTACTCACTTCGCCGTGCAGCCCTCACATTCCGCGCTGCACGACACTATCCGGAGACATCCCGTGAGCAATTTCCTGATTCGCAAGGTCGCCGTGCTGGGCGCCGGCGTGATGGGCGCGCAGATCGCCGCGCATCTCGTCAACGCGCGCGTGCCGGTGCTGCTGTTCGACCTGCCGGCCAAGGAAGGCCCGAAAAACGCGATTGCGCTGAAGGCGATCGAAAACCTGAAGAAGCTGTCGCCCGCGCCGTTCGGCGTGAAGGACGATGCGAAGTACCTCGAGGCGGCGAACTACGAAGACGACATCGCGAAGCTCGCCGAATGCGACGTCGTGATCGAAGCGATCGCCGAGCGGATGGACTGGAAACACGACCTGTACAAGAAGGTCGCGCCGCACATCGCGCCGAACGCGATCTTCGCGACCAACACGTCGGGCCTGTCGATCACGAAGCTGTCCGAAGGTTTCTCGGACGAGTTGAAGGCGCGCTTCTGCGGCGTGCACTTCTTCAACCCGCCGCGCTACATGCACCTCGTCGAGCTGATCCCGACCGCGCATACGCGTCCGGAAATCCTCGACCAGCTCGAAACCTTCCTGACGAGCGTCGTCGGCAAGGGCGTCGTGCGCGCGAAGGACACGCCGAACTTCATCGCGAACCGCGTCGGCATCTTCTCGATCCTCGCGGTGATCACCGAGGCCGCGAAGTTCGGCCTGCGCTTCGACGAAGTCGACGATCTGACCGGCAGCCGCCTCGGCCGCGCGAAGTCGGCGACGTTCCGCACCGCGGACGTGGTCGGCCTCGACACGATGGCGCACGTGATCAAGACGATGCAGGACAACCTCGCCGACGATCCGTTCTTCCCGGTCTACCAGACGCCCGCCGTGCTCGCCGAACTGGTGAAGCAGGGCGCGCTCGGCCAGAAGACGGGCGGCGGGTTCTACAAGAAGGAAGGCAAGGCGATCAAGGTACTCGACGCGAAGACGGGCAGCTACGTCGATTCGGGCGCGAAGGCGGACGAAACGGTCGGCCGCATCCTGAAGCGCCCGCCGGCGGAACGCCTGAAGCTGCTGCGCGAGACGGATCATCCGCACGCGCAGTTCCTGTGGTCGATCTTCCGCGACGTGTTCCACTACATCGGCGTGCATCTCGAGTCGATCGCCGACAACGCGCGCGACGTCGACCTCGCGATCCGCTGGGGCTTCGGCTGGAACGAAGGCCCGTTCGAAGGCTGGCAGGCGGCCGGCTGGAAGCAGGTCGCCGAGTGGGTGCAGGAAGACATCGCGGCCGGCAAGGCGCTCGCGAACGTGCCGCTGCCGTCGTGGGTGCTCGAGGGCCCGGTCGCCGAGCAGGGCGGCGTGCACACGGCCGAAGGCTCGTGGGCACCGGCATCGAAGCGCTTCGTGCCGCGTTCGGACCTGGCCGTGTACCGCAAGCAGGTGTTCCGCGCGCCGCTGCTGGGCGAAGCGGGCGCCGATCCGAAGACGTACGGCAAGACGCTGTTCGAAACCGACGCGGTGCGCGCGTGGGTCGACGATCGTGCCGGTGAAGACGACGTCGTGATCGTGTCGTTCAAGTCGAAGATGAACACGATCGGACCGAGCGTGATCGACGGCCTCGTGCAGGCGATCGAGCTCGCGGAGAAGGACTACAAGGGCGTGGTGATCTGGCAGCCGACGTCGCTGAAGCTCGGCACGCCGGGCGGCCCGTTCTCGGCCGGCGCGAACCTCGAGGAGGCGATGCCCGCGTTCATGATGGGCGGCGCGAAGGGCATCGAGCCGTTCGTGAAGAAGTTCCAGGAAGGCATGCTGCGCGTGAAGTACGCGAACGTGCCGGTCGTGGCAGCCGTGTCGGGCATCGCGCTCGGCGGCGGGTGCGAGCTGATGCTGCACAGCGCGAAGCGCGTCGTGCACGTCGAGAGCTACATCGGCCTCGTCGAAGTGGGCGTCGGCCTCGTGCCGGCCGGCGGCGGCCTGAAGGAAGCGGCGCTGCGCGCGGCGGACGCCGCGACGGCCGCGAACGCGACCACCGACATCCTGAAGTTCGTCACGAAGTCGTTCGAGAACGCGGCGATGGCGAAGGTGTCGGCGTCCGCGCACGACGCACGGGCGATGGGCTACGTGAAGCCGTCCGACACGATCGTCTTCAACGTGTTCGAACTGCTCGACACCGCGAAGAAGGAAGCGCGTGCGCTGGCCGACACCGGCTACCGCGCACCGCTGCGCGCGAAGGACGTGCCGGTCGCGGGCCGTTCGGCGATCGCGACGATCAAGGCATCGCTCGTCAACATGCGTGACGGCCGCTTCATCAGCGACCACGACTACCTGATCGCGAGCCGCATCGCCGAAGCCGTGTGCGGCGGCGACGTCGAAGCCGGCAGCCTCGTCGACGAAGAATGGCTGCTCGCGCTGGAGCGCCGCGCGTTCGTCGAGCTGCTCGGTACGCAGAAGACGCAGGAACGGATCATGGGCATGTTGCAGACCGGCAAGCCGGTGCGTAACTGAGCGAGCAGACAAGGAGTCTGAAATGAGCAAACAACTGCAAGACGCATACATCGTCGCCGCCAGCCGCACGCCGATCGGCAAGGCCCCGCGCGGTGTCTTCAAGAACACGCGCCCCGACGAGCTGCTGGTTCACGCGATCAAGTCGGCCGTCGCGCAGGTGCCCGGTCTCGACACGAAGGTGATCGAGGACGCGATCATCGGCTGCGCGATTCCGGAAGCCGAGCAGGGCCTGAACGTCGCGCGCATGGGCGCGCTGCTCGCCGGGCTGCCGCAGACGGTCGGCGGCGTGACGGTCAACCGCTTCTGCGCGTCGGGCATCACCGCGCTCGCGATGGCGGCCGACCGCATCCGTGTGGGCGAATCGGACGCGATCTTCGCGGGCGGCTGCGAATCGATGAGCATGGTGCCGATGATGGGCAACAAGCCGTCGATGTCGCCGCACATCTTCGATCGCAGCGAAGACTTCGGCATCGCGTACGGGATGGGCCTGACGGCCGAGCGCGTCGCCGAACAGTGGAAGGTGAGCCGCGACGACCAGGACGCGTTCTCGGTCGAGTCGCACCGCAAGGCGCTCGCCGCGCAGCAGGCCGGCGAGTTCGGCGACGAAATCGCTGCGTACACGATCACCGAGCGGTTCCCGAACCTCGCGACCGGTGAGGTCGACGTGAAGACGCGCGAGATCAAGCTCGACGAAGGTCCGCGCGCGGATACGTCGCTCGAAGGTCTCGCGAAGCTGCGCACGGTATTCGCGAACAAGGGCTCGGTCACGGCCGGCAACAGCTCGCAGACGTCGGACGGCGCGGGTGCGCTGCTCGTCGTGTCGGAGAAGGTGCTGAAGGAATTCAACCTGACGCCGCTCGCGCGCTTCGTGAGCTTCGCGGTGCGCGGCGTGCCGCCGGAAATCATGGGGATCGGTCCGAAGGAAGCGATTCCGGCCGCGCTGAAGGCCGCGGGCCTGAAGCAGGACGATCTCGACTGGATCGAGCTGAACGAAGCGTTCGCCGCGCAATCGCTGGCGGTGATGCGCGATCTCGGCCTCGATCCGTCGAAGGTCAACCCGATGGGCGGCGCGATCGCACTGGGCCACCCGCTCGGCGCGACCGGCGCGATCCGCGCGGCGACCGTCGTGCACGGCCTGCGCCGCCGCAACCTGAAGTACGGGATGGTCACGATGTGCGTCGGCACCGGCATGGGTGCGGCGGGCATCATCGAACGCCTGTAAGCGGGACACGACGAGAAGCGACGACGGTGCGCGGGCCACGAGCTCGCGCACCGTTTTTTCATTCCGGTAGAGACAGTTCAAGGAGACGGTTGTGGCCGACATTCAAGTGGAACGCGCCGACGGCGTGATGACGATCACGATCGCGCGCCCGGCGAAGAAGAATGCGCTGACGGCGGCGATGTACCAGACGATGGCCGATGCGCTCGCCGACGCGCAGGAAGACAAGGCGACGCGCGTGATCCTGCTGCGCGGCAGCGACGGCAATTTCAGCGCGGGCAACGATCTCGAGGATTTCCTGAAGGCGCCGCCGCAGGACGATACCGCGTCGGTGTTCCAGTTCCTGGCGCGGATCAGCAGCGCGAGCAAGCCGGTCGTGGCCGCGGTGCCGGGCATCGCGGTCGGCGTCGGCGTGACGATGCTGCTGCACTGCGATCTGGTCTACGCGGCCGACACCGCGACGTTCTCGCTGCCGTTCGCGCAGCTCGGGTTGTGCCCGGAAGCCGCGTCGAGCGCACTGCTGCCGCGGCTGGCCGGCCATCAGGTCGCCGCCGAGAAGCTGCTGCTGGGCGAGGCGTTCGACGCGCTGGAAGCGCACCGGATCGGCATCGTCAACCGCGTGCTGCCGGCAGCCGAACTCGACGCGTTCGCGGCGAAGCAGGCAGCGAAGCTGGCGGCGTTGCCGGCGGCATCGCTGCGGGTGACGAAGGCGCTGCTCAAGGATACGGGCGGCGTGGCGACGCCCGCGCGGATGGCCGAGGAAGCGCGTCATTTCGCGACGATGCTGCGCGCGCCGGAAGCGCGCGAGGCGATGACCGCGTTCTTCGAGAAGCGCAAGCCGGATTTCCGTCAGTTCGACTGACGGACTGAGGCGCGCCGGCGGGAGACCGTCGGCGCACGCGCACGGTCTGGATCAGGCCGTGCCGTAATCGACGTGGCCGGTTTCGCGGCAGAAGCTGACGAGCCGCAAGCCGGCCGCCTTCGCGATTTCGATCGCGAGCGACGACGGCGCGGAGATGGTCGCGACCAGCGGGATGCCGACCCGCGCCGCCTTGCGCACGAGCTCGTAGCTCGCGCGGCTCGACAGGAACACGAAGCCGTCGGTGGTATCGGCGCGCGACAGCACGAGGGAGCCGATCAGCTTGTCGAGCGCGTTGTGGCGGCCGACATCCTCGAATGCCGCGCGAATCGCGCCTGTTGCGTCGCACCACGCGGCCGCATGCAGGCCGCCGGTCAGTTTCGTGAGCGCCTGATGCGCCGGCAGCGCATGCGCGGCGCGCGCCAGCGCGTCGGGCGCGAGGCGCGCGAGAAAGCCGGTATCGGGCACGCGTTCGGGTGCGAGGTCGAGCAGGTCGATGCTCTCGATGCCGCAGACGCCGCAGCCCGTGCGCCCCGCGAGCGCGCGGCGCCGGTCCTTCAGCGCGGCGAACGCCTGCTGGACCACTTCCAGATGGACTTCCGCATGCGGCAGCGGCGCGTCGGCGTGCAGGATCACCTCGATGTCCTTGATGTCGCTGCCGCGCGCGACGATGCCTTCCGAGATCGCGAAGCCGACCGCGAACGCTTCGAGGTCGCACGGCGTACACATCATCACCGCGTGCGAGATGCCGTTGAAGACGAGTGCGACCGGCCATTCCTGGCCGACGAAGTCGTGCGCGGTCTCGACCGCGCCGCCGCGCGTGCGGCTCACGGGCAGCTCGATCGCGCCGCGCGGTTCGTCGCGCAATGCGTCGTGCAGTTCGTCTGATTGGGTCGGATTCACGAGCACTCCCGTTGATTCGAAGCGCGGCCGGCGACGATCGTACCGCCGCCCGCGCGCAGAGGTTCTAAAATACCCCAGGCAAGCCGGCCGCGCCGGCATCCGCCACGTCAGGTAACGACCATGGGACTCAGCGACGCTCCGTTGCTCTTCAACTTCGAACACGATTCGTCGGAAAACTTCACGTACATCCCGATGATCGTGCGTTTCAATCTCGACCGCTTCGGGCTGCGGATTTCGCTCGAACAGTGGCAACTGCTGCCGCTCGAGGACCGCAAGCTGCTCGCGCGCTTTCCGGCCGACGACGACACCGCGATCGAGCCCAATTTCGATCACGCGCTGTTCGAAATGCTGCGCACGCACGCCGATCTGGAGCCGTCATGGTTCCAGCCGGACGAGCAACCGGCCTGGCGCACCGTCGACACGGTGCCGGCGTCGCTCGTGCAGCAAAGCGCGCTGGCCGGGCTGCCGGCGCCGGCGCTCGCGCAGTGGCAGCGGCTTGCGCCATTCCAGCGCTACGTGCTGGTCAAGCTGTCGCGCAAGCCGGCGCTGAATCACGATTTCGTGCCCGCGATGCGGGAGTTCGGGCTGGCCGCCACGCACTGACCGGCCGTATGCCGCGCCGCATGCCGCGCTGCGCTGCGCTGCGGCGCGTGCGCATCAGAGCGGCGGCAGTTGGCGCGGCTTGCGGTCCGACCCGGTCGCGACGTAGGTGAGCGTCGCTTCGGTGACTTTCACGACTTCGCCCATCAGGCGCATGCGCTGTGCGTACACCTCGACGTCGACGGTGATCGACGTATTGCCGGTGCGCATGATGGTGGCGTAGAAGCTCAGCAGATCGCCGACGAATACCGGCTGCTTGAACACGAACGAGTTGACCGCGACCGTCGCGACGCGGCCGTTCGCGCGCTGGCTCGCGGGGATCGAGCCGGCGATGTCGACCTGCGACATGATCCAGCCGCCGAACACGTCGCCGTGGACGTTCGCGTCGTGGGGTTGCGGGACGACGCGCAGCGCGGGCTGCTTCTGCGGGAGTTCGAGGGTCGAATCGGTCATGGCGGGGGCTTTCATCCTGTAATAAATGAGCCGCCGCGCGCAGGCTTGGCCGGCGAGGGCGCCGGCAGCGGCGCGAAGCGGCTTCTGCGACAATACAACGTTCGCAAATTGTACGAGAAAGCGCGCGAGCCGGCCGTCGAGACACGGTTGGAGCCCCGCCGCGGAACCCTTCCCCATGCGCCGATTTCCCGCTTCCGGCGAGCCCGCGCCGGCTTCGACCGGGCCTCGCAACGACTGGCAGACCATCCGGTCGCTGCTGCCGTACCTGACCACCTACAAATGGCGCGTCGCGCTCGCGCTCGGCTGCCTGATCGGTGCGAAGGTCGCGAACCTCGGCGTGCCGGTCGTGATGAAGCGCATCGTCGACCATCTGTCCTACGTGCAGCAGCTCACCGCGCTCGGCCGTGCCGAACAGTCGGCCGGCATCGTGCTCGCGGGCGGCGTCGGGCTGCTGGTGGTCGCGTATGCGCTCGTGCGGCTGTCGACGTCGCTCTTTACCGAGCTGCGCGAGATCCTGTTCTCGAAGGTCACCGAGAGCGCGGTGCGCCAGCTCGCGCTGCAGGTGTTCCGGCATCTGCACGGGCTGTCGCTGCGGTTTCATCTCGAGCGCCAGACGGGCGGCATGTCGCGCGACATCGAGCGCGGCACGCGCGGCATCCAGCAACTGATTTCGTATTCGCTGTACAGCATCCTGCCGACGCTCGTCGAGGTCGGGCTCGTGCTCGGCTTCTTCGTGGTCAAGTACGAGGCTTACTACGCGTACGTGACGTTCGCCGCGCTGGTCACGTACATCGTGTTCACCGTGAAGGTCACCAACTGGCGCACGCACTTCCGCCGCACGATGAACGAGCTCGATTCGCGCGCGAACTCGCGGGCCATCGATTCGCTGATCAACTACGAGACGGTGAAGTACTTCGGCAACGAGGAGTGGGAGGCGCAGCGCTACGACGAGAACCTGAAGCGCTACCGGAAGGCCGCGATCCGCTCGCAGAACTCGCTGTCGGTGCTGAACTTCGGTCAGCAGGCGATCATCGGCACGGGCCTCGTGTTCATCCTGTGGCGGGCGACGCAGGGCGTGCTCGCGGGCAAGCTGACGCTCGGCGATCTCGTGCTGATCAACACGTTCATGCTGCAGCTGTACATTCCGCTGAACTTTCTCGGCGTCGTCTATCGCGAGCTGAAGCAGAGCCTGACCGACATGGACCGGATGTTCGGGCTGCTGTCCGCGCCGAAGGAAGTGGCCGACCGGCCCGATGCGCGGCCGCTCGCGGTGGCCGGCGCGCAGGTGCGCTTCGAGCACGTGAACTTCGCGTACGAGCCGTCGCGGCAGATCCTGCACGACGTGACGTTTACGATCGAGGCCGGCACGACGACGGCGGTGGTCGGCCACAGCGGTTCGGGGAAATCGACGCTGTCGCGGTTGCTGTTCCGCTTCTACGATCTCGACCGCGAGACGGGCGGTGCGATCCGGATAGACGGTCAGGACATCCGCGACGTCACGCAGGAATCGCTGCGCGCATCGATCGGGATCGTGCCGCAGGACACCGTGCTGTTCAACGACTCGATCTACTACAACATCGCGTACGGCCGGCCGACGGCGACCCGCGACGAGGTGGTCGCGGCCGCGCGCGCCGCGCACATCCACGATTTCATCGAAACTTTGCCGAAGGGCTATGACACGCCGGTGGGCGAGCGCGGGCTGAAGCTGTCGGGCGGCGAGAAGCAGCGCGTCGCGATCGCGCGCACGCTATTGAAGGACCCACCGGTGCTGCTGTTCGACGAAGCGACGTCGGCGCTCGATTCTCGCTCGGAACGCGCGATCCAGCACGAACTCGACCAGATCGCGCGGCATCGCACGACGCTCGTGATCGCGCACCGGCTGTCGACGGTCGTGCACGCGCAGCAGATCCTCGTGATGGACCACGGGCGGATCGTCGAACGCGGCACGCACGACGAACTCGTGCGCGCCGACGGGCTGTATGCGCAGATGTGGGCGCTGCAACAGCAGCGCGCGGCGGCGGGTGGGGAAGAGGCCGAGGCCGCGTAACGGTTTGGAGGCGTGCTGCGTGCCGTGGCGCGCGGCGGGAGCGGGCGGTGTGCCGGCTGTCCGACACCCTGCAGCGTGGCGCCGTCACGGCTGGGTGAGCCGGCGGAGCGTTTCCGGCATTCGCTCCGGAACGGTTCGCGGCTGGTGGACCGCGCGCCGTCCCCGGCCTGTCAGCCCATCGGCCGCCACGCCGGGGAACCGGCAGTCAGTCGCGAAACGATCAGCTTGCCGCGGCGCGCAGTCGCGCGTCGAGTTCGCCGAGCTGCGCGGGCGTGCCGACGTTCTCCCAGATGCCTTCGTACAGTTCGCCGCTCGCGTGGCCGGCTTCGATCGCCGCGCGATAGTACGGCGTCAGCGCGCGCCGCGTGCCGGGCGCGAGATCGCGGAACATCCGCGTGTCGTACAGGCCGATGTTGCCGAACGTGAAGCGCGCGGCACCGTCGAGCGCCAGACGACCGTCGTCGCCGAGCGCGAAGTCGCCGGCCGGGTGGAACGGCGGGTTCGGCACCATCACCAGGTGCATCGCCGGCGTGTCGAGCGCGGCCATCCGGGCGGCGCGCGGCGCGAGCGTCCGGTAGTCGAACGCGCAGTACACGTCGCCGCTGACGGCCGCGAACACGGCCGGCTGTCCATCACGCTCGATGAGCGGCAGCGCCTGCGCGATGCCGCCCGCGGTCTCCAGCGCGTCGCCTTCGGCCGAATACGCGAGCCGCACGCCCCAGCGCGAACCGTCGCCGAGCGCCGCCTCGATCTGCTCGCCGAGCCACGCGTGGTTGATCACGATCGTCTCGATGCCCGCCCGCGCGAGCGCCTCGATCTGCCAGACGATCAGCGGCTTGCCGCCGGCTTCGAGCAGCGGTTTCGGGCGGGTGTCGGTCAGCGGACGCATCCGCTCGCCGCGTCCGGCGGCGAAGATCATCGCCGTGGTCAGGGTAGTGCTCATGTTCGACTGGACGTGAGGACGGTCAGAACGTATAGCCGACGTCGGCCGGTGCGTTGCCCTCGAGCTCGTCGAGCAGCTTCGCGAACGGCACGAGCGGGCGATAGCGCAGCGCGACCTTGCGCGCATAGGTCAGGAAGCGCGGCAGGTCGTTCAGGTAGTGCGGCTTGCCGTCGCGGTAGTTGATGCGCGCGAACAGGCCGAGAATCTTGATATGGCGCTGCAGCCCCATCCATTCGAGCTGGCGGTAGAACTCGCCGAAATCCGGATCGACCGGCAGGCCGGCCTTTTTCGCCTTTTCCCAGTAATACGCGAAGCAGTCGAGCTCGAACTCCTCGTCCCAGCTGATGAAGGCGTCGCGCAGCAGCGACACGACGTCGTACGTCAGCGGTCCGTATACGGCGTCCTGGAAGTCGAGCACGCCGGGGTTCGGCTCGCAGACCATCAGGTTGCGCGGCATGAAGTCGCGCAGCATGAAACCCTGCGGCTGCGCGTGCGCGCTCGCGACCAGCAGCGCGAAGGTGCGGTCGAGCGTGCCGCGCATCGCGTCGGTGACCGGCTTGCCGAGGTGGCGGCCGACGAACCATTCGGGCAGCAGCTCCATTTCGCGGCGCAGGAACGCTTCGTCGAACGGCGGCAGCACGTCGGGCTTCGACGTGAGCTGGAAGCGGATCAGCGCATCGAGCGCGGCGCGCATCAGCGGGCGTGCGGCGGTCGGGTCCGCCGGATCGAGCACCGAGATGTACGACGTGCGGCCGAGGTCGGTCACGAGCATGAAGCCCGCGTCGAAATCGTGGGCCAGCACGTCCGGCACGTGGTCGCCGGCCGCGGCGAGCAACTGCGCGACCTGGACGAACTCGCGGCACTTCTCGGGCGGCGGCGCATCGACCGCGATCAGCGTGCCGCCGGGGCTCGCGGCCGACGCGACGCGGAAATAGCGGCGGAAACTGGCGTCCGACGAGGCGGGCGCGAGGGTCGACAGGTCGAGGGCGTAGCGCTCGGCGAGCGGGTGCAGCCACGCGGTGAGCGCGTCGAGGCGGGCGTCGGGCTGGGATGCGGCGGATGGGGGCGTCATGAAACTCGGCGGAGGGGGGAACGTCTTGCCATATAATACCCCACGACTTTTTTGACGCGCCCCGCGTCAGCTTCCGCCGTGCAGGCCCGCCGCCTGTCGCGCCGTCCGCCCGATCGCCTCCCCGGTTTGCGAAGAGCCGCAGTCGCGGCTCGACGGCGCGGCCGCCGCGCGCGAGGTGCCGTGCAGGCGCGGTTGACAAGGGGCGATTCGCCAAACGATAGATGCCGCCCAAACCGCTATTCCCGAATGTTTTCCCCGGTGACGGGGCGCCGCGCAAACGGCGGCTCGCGCTCGCGCTCCTGGCCGTGCCCGGCCTCGTGCCGGCCGTGTCGTATGCGCAGCTGTCGGGCGCGGCTGCGCAGCCGCAGCCGCTCGACTCGCCGTGGGATCTGCGTCTCGCGCCCCAGCTCGAGGATCATCCGCTGAAGGACGGCGCGAAGCCGGCCGCCTTCGTGATCGCCGACCATACGAGCGGCACCGCCGAGCAGGATCTCGCCGCGAAGGGCTCGGCCGAGCTGCGGCGCGGCGACGCCGTCGTGAAGGCCGACGCGATCCACTACGATCAGGATACCGACATGGCCGATGCGTACGGCCAGGTCAAGGTGATCAATGGCGGCACGTCGTTCGCCGGCCCCGAGGCGCACCTGAAGATCGAGGCGAACCAGGGCTTCATGACCGCGCCGAAGTATCACTTCAACGTGACGGGCGGCTCGGGCAGCGCGGAGCGTGTCGACATGGTCGACAACGAGCGCTCGGTGTTCGTCAACGGCACGTACACGGCGTGCCAGTGCTCGACGAACCCCGCTTGGTACATCAAGGGCAGCCGCTTCGATTTCGATACGGGCGCCGACGAAGGCACCGCGCGCAACGGCGTGCTGTTCTTCCAGGGCGTGCCGATCTTCGCGAGCCCGTGGATGACGTTCCCGCTGTCGGGCGAGCGGCGCAGCGGCCTGCTGCCGCCGACGTTCTCGATGAACTCGAGCAACGGCTTCGAGCTGTCGCTGCCGTACTACTTCAACATCGCGCCGAACCGCGACCTGACGCTCACGCCGCGCATCATCTCGCGGCGCGGCGTGATGACCGAAGCGACGTTCCGCTATCTGTCGCCGTCGTATTCGGGCACGTTTACGGCCAATTACCTGCCGGATGACCGGCTCGCGCACCGCAACCGCTACGCGATCTACTGGCAGCACCAGCAGAACTTCGGCGGCGGCTTCGGCGGCTACGTCTATTACAACAAGGTCTCGGACAACACGTATCCCGAAGACCTCGGCTCGGCGAACCAGTTCATCAACGGGACGCAGACGCTGTACCAGCAGGAAGCGGGCCTCACGTACAACAACGGCCCGTGGTCGGTGCTCGCGCGCTACCAGCACTGGCAGACGCTGCCGCCGTCGATCGCGCCGTACAGCCGCGAGCCGCAGTTGAACGTGAAGTACACGAAGTACAACGTCGGCGGGTTCGACTTCGGCGCGGAAGCCGACTATTCGCGGTTCCGCATCACGACCGCCGATGCGACCGAAGGCGACCGGATCGTCTTCAACCCGTACATCTCGTACGGCGTGTACGGCCCCGGCTACTTCGTCGTGCCGAAGGTCCAGTACCACTTCGCGTCGTACGACCTGAACTACCTGTCGTCGACCACGCCGAACAGCCCGAAGCGCTTCACCGAGTCGATCCCGACCGTGACCTTCGACACGGGCCTGATCTTCGATCGCTCGGTGCGCCTGTTCGGCCAGGACTTCATCCAGACCCTCGAGCCGCGCCTGTACTACGTGTACACGCCGTATCGCGACCAGTCGAACGCGCCGCTGTTCGACACCGCGGAATCGGACTTCGGCCTCGCGGAAATCTACCAGCCGAACACGTTCGTCGGGAACGACCGGATCGCCGATGCGAACCGGATCACGGCCGGCCTGACGTCGCGCTTCATCGATCCGCGCACCGGCGACGAGCGCGCGCGCTTCGTGATCGCGCAGCAGTACTACTTCGCCGATCAGCGCGTCACGCTGAACCCCGGGCAGGCCGCCGTGCTGGCGCGCCACTCCGACCTGATCGTCGGCGCCGCGCTGAAGCTCGGCTCGGGCTTCATGTCCGAGACGGCATTCCAGTACAACCAGAACAACAACCAGCTCGTGAAGTCGAGCGTCGGTTTCGGCTACAGCCCGGGCGAGCGCCGCGTGATCAACGTCGGCTACCGCTATACGCGTGCGAACACCACCCTCGACAACCAGCCGATCAACCAGTTCCTGGTGTCCGCGCAATGGCCGCTCACGCGCCGCCTGTATGCGATCGGCCGTTTCAACTACGACCTCGCCGGAGATCGCGTGGTCGACGGTCTGGTCGGCTTACAATACGACGCGGATTGCTGGGCGCTCGGGGTCGGGGTGCAGCGGGCCGCGAACGGCATCAATTCGTCGGGACAGCAGAACTCGTCGACGCGATTCATGATGCAGCTGACGCTCAAGGGCCTGTCGACCGTCGACAACGGCCTCGTGTCCGCATTCCGCGCCGGGGTGCCGGGCTACACGCCGTTGCCGCCGCCGCCGCCGCCGATGTCCCGCTTCAGCAACTACGAGTAACGCCGGCATGTCTGCACCGGTCAGCACGATTTCAATGGAGTTCCAGTGGCAATGAAGAAAACCCTTCGTTTCGCGGCAGTCGTGTCCAGCCTCGCCGCGTCCGCCGCGCTGCTCGTCGCCGCGCCGGCCGCGGCGCAGGCGCTCGGTTCGCAAGGTGCGCAGCTCGCCGACGAAGTCGTCGCGGTCGTCAACAACGACGTGATCACGGGCCGCGAACTCGACCAGCGCGTCGGCCTGATCGCGCGCCGGCTGCAGCAGCAGAACGCGCCGGTGCCGCCGGCCGACCAGCTGCGCGCGCAGGTGCTGAACCAGATGGTGCTCGAGCGTATCCAGGTGCAGAAGGCCAAGGACGACGGAATCCGTATCGACGACGCGACCGTGCAGGCCACGCTGCAGCGTCTCGCGCAGGCGAACGGGATGACGCTCGACCAGTACCGCGGGCGCCTCGAGGCGCAAGGCGTGCCCTGGAGCATCTTCACGAACGACGCGCGCACCGAGCTGATGCTGTCGAAGCTGCGCGAGCGCGAGGTCGACGGCAAGATCACGGTGTCGGACGCCGAGGTCGCGAACTACATCGCGAGCCAGCGCGGGCCGAACGCGTCGCAGCAGCAGGACCTGCGCTTCCAGCACATCTTCATCAAGGCGCCCACCAACGCGCCGCAGGCCGACATCGAGGCCGCGCAGAAGAAGGCCGACGCGCTGCTGCAGCAGGCGAAGTCGGGCGCCGATTTCGAGCGCCTCGCGAAGAACAACTCCGAAGCGAACGACGCGAAGAAGGGCGGCGATCTCGGCTTCAAGTCGCCGAGCGCGCTGCCGGCCGACGTCGTCGACGCCGCGTCGAAGCTGCGCCCGGGCCAGGTCAACCCGACGCTGATCCGCGTGCCGGACGGCTTCGAGATCGTGCGCCTCGTCGATCGCCGCCAGAGCCAGGGCGCGAGCGCCGCGGCGCCGAAGATCGTCCAGACGCACGTGCGCCATATCCTGCTGCGCGTCGGCGAAGGCAAGTCCGAAGGCCAGGCGCGCCAGCAACTGGTCGACATCCGCAACCAGGTCGAGGCCGGCGGCGATTTCGCGAAGTTCGCGCGCACCTATTCGCAGGACGGTTCCGCGTCGCAGGGCGGCGATCTCGGCTGGATCAGCCCGGGCGAGACCGTGCCGGAATTCGAGCGCGCGATGAACAACCTGCAGGACGGCCAGATCAGTCAGCCGATTCGTACCGAATACGGCTACCACCTGATCCAGGTGCTGAACCGCCGCGAGGCGGAAGGGTCGGTGCAGCAGCAGATGGACATCGCCCGTCAGGCGATCGGCCAGCGCAAGGCCGAGCAGGCGTATGCCGACTGGCTGCGCGAGCTGCGCGACTCGTCGTACGTGCAGTACAAGATCGGCGGCGTCGGCCCGGCGAACTGAGCGAGCATCAATGACCACGCCCGCGCTGCAGATCGCGATCACGACCGGCGAACCCGCGGGAGTCGGCCCGGAGCTGACCGTGCAGGCGCTGCGTGACGCCGCGCAGCGCTGGCCCGATGCGCATTTCACCGTGCTCGGCGATGCGGCGCTGCTCGACGCGCGGGCCGCGGCGGTCGGCGCCGACCCGGCCACGCTGGCCGGCAGCGCGCAGGTGTCGGTCGCGCATCACGCGCTGGCCGTGCCCGCGCAGGCGGGCAAGCTGGACGCGGCGAACGGCCGGTACGTGCTCGGCCTGCTCGACGCGGCGATCGACGGCGCGCTGGCGGGCCGGTACGACGCGATCGTCACCGCACCGCTGCAGAAAAGCACGATCAACGATGCGGGCGTGCCGTTCACCGGCCATACCGAATACCTGGCCGAGCGCACGCATACGCCGCGCGTCGTGATGATGCTGGCCGGCACCGGCCACCGGCCGCTGCGTGTCGCCCTCGCGACCACGCACCTGCCGCTGAAGGACGTATCGGCCGCGCTGACGATCGACGGGCTCGTCGAGACGCTCGCGATCATCGATCGTGACCTGCGGCGCGACTTCGGTCTCGCCGCACCGCGCATCCTCGTGACGGGCCTGAACCCGCACGCGGGCGAGAACGGTTATCTCGGCCGCGAGGAGATCGACGTGATCTCGCCGGCACTGGCCCGCGCGAACGCGCAACACATCGACGCGCGCGGCCCGTATCCGGCCGACACGCTGTTCCAGCCGCGCCATCTGGCCGATGCCGATTGCGTACTCGCGATGTTCCATGACCAGGGTCTGCCCGTGCTGAAGTACGCGACGTTCGGCGAGGGCATCAACGTGACGCTCGGGCTGCCGATCATCCGCACGTCGGTCGATCACGGCACCGCACTCGATCTGGCCGGCACGGGCCGCGCGGATCCGGGCAGCATGATCGCCGCGCTCGATACGGCCGTCACGATGGCGCGCCATCGCCGCGCAGCCTGACGCTGCCGGTTTACCCCATTCGTCGTATTTTTCGTTTCATTCAGTCGATGTCGAACAGCAGACAGCACCAAGGCCATTTCGCGCGCAAGCGCTTCGGGCAGAACTTCCTCGTCGATCACGGCGTGATCGACTCGATCGTCGCGACGATCGGCCCCGCGCGCGGCCAGCGGATGGTCGAGATCGGCCCGGGGCTCGGCGCGCTGACCGGGCCGCTGATCGAGCGTCTCGCGACGCCCGAGTCGCCGCTGCACGCGGTCGAACTCGACCGCGACCTGATCGGGCGCCTGCAGCAACGCTTCGGCGCGCTGCTGGAGCTGCACGCGGGCGACGCGCTCGCGTTCGACTTCCGGTCGCTCGCGGCGCCCGGCGACAAGCCGTCGCTGCGGATCGTCGGCAATCTGCCGTACAACATTTCCAGCCCGCTGCTGTTTCACCTGATGACGTTCGCCGATGCGGTCATCGACCAGCATTTCATGCTGCAGAACGAAGTCGTCGAGCGGATGGTCGCGGAGCCGGGCACGAAGGCGTTTTCGCGGCTGTCCGTGATGCTGCAGTACCGCTACGTGATGGAAAAGATGCTCGACGTGCCGCCGGAATCGTTCCAGCCGCCGCCGAAGGTCGATTCGGCGATCGTCCGGATGATTCCGTACGAGCCGCACGAACTGCCGGACGTCGATCCGGTACTGCTCGGCGAAATCGTCACGGCCGCGTTCTCGCAGCGTCGCAAGATGCTGCGCAATACGCTCGGCGACTACCGCGAGACGATCGATTTCGATGCGCTCGGCTTCGATCTCGCGCGCCGGGCGGAGGACGTGAGCGTGGCCGAATACGTCGGCGTCGCGCAGGCGCTGGCGGCGCTGCGCAAGGCCGGATGACGGACGCGCGTGGCGCGAGCCCACCCCCGGCCGTATCGAAGAGGGCTGCCCGACCGGCAGCCTTTTTTATTGCCCGCGCGTGTTGCGCCGGCCGTCACGCCCGCCGGCGCGGCGGCGCGTTGACGAGCGCGATGCCGGTCAGCACGAGCGCGGCCGCCGACATGAAGCGCCAGCCGACCGATTCGCCGAGCAGCAGCACGCCGAACGCGACGCCGAACAGCGGCGACAGGAACGTGAAGACGGACAGCCGGGACGCGCTGTAGCGCGTCAGCAGCCAGAACCACGACAGGTAGCTGACGAACGCGACGATCACCGACTGGTACGCGAGGCTCGCGAGCGCGACCGGCGTGACCTGCGCGAACGACATCTGGCCGCACAGCGCGGCGAGCGCGACCAGAACGAGCGCCGATACCGCGAGCTGGTAGAACAGCGTCTTGCTCGCGCTGGCCCGCGCGAGCGCCGTCGAGCGCACGACGACCGTCGTCGCGGCCCACATCGCGCCGCCGAGGATGCCGAGCGCGTCGCCGGCGAGCCCGGCCAGCACGGACGCGCCGGGCATGCGCGGCTTCAGGAAGCCGTCCGCGAACGCGAGCGCGATGCCGGCGAATGCAAGGCCGACGCCGGCCCATTGCGCGCGCTGCAGCCGCTCGCCCGGTGCGAACAGGTGCAGGCCGAGCGCGGTGAAGCACGGCGCCGTGTACAGGAAGATCGCCATGTGCGACGCGCTCGTCAGCGTCAGCCCGAAGAACACGCAGATGAATTCGCCGGCGAACAGCGCACCGGCCGCGAGCCCCGCACCGAACGTGCCGTCCGCCTGAAACAGCGGCGTGCCGCGCGAGCGCGCCCAGCCCCATAGCAGCAGCGCGGCGATCGCCGAGCGCAGCCCGGCCTGGAACATCGGCGCGATCGCGGCGTTCGTGCTTTTGATCGCGACCTGCTGGAAGCCCCAGATCGCGCACAGCAGCAACATCAGGCCGACGGCACGTGTATCGAGGGTGCGGCGCACGGGGGCGGCGGCAAGCGCGGTCATCGGCGCGCCTCGTGGGGCGGGCATGGCGGCAACGAGGTTAGGCGGGCGGCGCGTCCGGCGCGCTCGAATCGGCGGTTTCGCACGGCAGTGTGGCGGCAACGAAAGAGGGTGGTCGCGGTCGGGCGGCGGCTCGCATGCCCGCTTTTGGTGCGAAGTGGAAGGATGTTACCCGATCGGCGCGGTGACCGGGCGAGCTGGATCGTGCCGTTTCCGCCGCTGCACTCTTGCTCGCGCCGGTGCAGCCGACACGCTGCATCGGCTGCGCCCCCGGGCTAGGCGCCCCCGGCGAGATTCACCCGACTCCGGTAGAATTTCCGGTTCTGGAAAGTCCCCACAGGAGTACAACACATGCGTTTGCTGCATACGATGCTGCGAGTCGGCGATCTCGACCGCTCGATCAAGTTCTACACCGAATTGCTCGGCATGAAGCTGCTGCGTCGCGAGGATTATCCGGAAGGCAAGTTCACGCTCGCGTTCGTCGGCTACGAAGACGAGAGCACGGGCACCGTGATCGAGCTGACCCACAACTGGGAGACGCCGTCCTACGATCTCGGCAACGGTTTCGGCCATCTGGCGGTGGCGGTCGACGATGCGTACGCGGCCTGCGAGAAGATCAAGGCGCAAGGCGGCAAGGTCACGCGCGAGGCGGGCCCGATGAAGCACGGCACGACCGTGATCGCGTTCGTCGAGGATCCGGACGGCTACAAGATCGAGTTCATCCAGAAGAAGTAAGCGCCGGACGAACCGGGCCGCGGCATGCGCCGCGGCAGCGAAAAAGGGCGATGCGGGATAATCCGCATCGCCCTTTTCGTTGGCGCCGAAGCCGTGCGCGTCAAAGCGACGGCAGCAGCTCGGGCGGGTGATGCTTGAGCGTGTGCCGTGCTTCGCGGAACTCGGGGAAGATCGATTCGACGGTCTGCCAGAAGGCCGGGCTGTGGTTCATCTCGCGCAGGTGCGACAGCTCGTGCGCGACGACGTAGTCGATGATCGACATCGGGAAATGAATCAGCCGCCAGTTCAGGCGGATCTTGCCGTCGCTCGAGCAACTGCCCCAGCGCGTCGCGGCCGACGACAGCGCATACATCGAATACGTGACGCCGAGCTTTTCCGCGTAGACCACGAGGCGTTCGCCGAAGATGCGTTTCGCTTCGCCCTGCAGCCAGCCTTGCACGCGATCCTTGATCTGCTGCATGTCGGCCTGCACGGGCAGCGGCAGCGACAGCCGCAGCGCATCGGCGTCGAACGCGACGGCGCCCGCGCCGAGCGCGATCGTCACCGTCTTGCCGAGATACGGCAGCTGCGCGCCGTCGCGCCAGTCGATTTGCGGCAGCGCGCGCTGCTCGGTGCGCGTCTTCCACTCCGCGAGCTTCGCGAAGATCCAGCGTTGTTTCTCGGCGATCGCCGCTTCGATATCGGCGAGCGTGACCCAGCGCGGCGCGGTGATCGACAACCCGCTGCCGTCGATCGTGAAGCCGATCGTGCGGCGCGCGGAGCGCCTCAGCCGGTATTCGAGCACGCGACTGTCGAGCGCGAACGTGCGCACGCGCGAGCGATCGGGCGCCCGGCCCGGATCGAGCGGCGCGGCGGGGGCGGCTTCGGGCGGTGCCGGCGGGGCGGCAGGCGCCGACGGCGCAGCGGCCGGCCCGTCGAAGAGTGGCAGATCCATCTGGCGATGATCGAGGGCCACGACGGCAGGCCGTGGCCGCGGACGCTGTTTCATCAGTTCGCTTCTTTTTGTCGTACGCAACGGCTGCAATCCGGGGCGTCAGGCGCGCGCGGCATCGCGGGTGCCGGCGTTGCCCGCCTGACGATACGCCTCGGGATCGATGCGGCGCATTTCCGCTTCGATCCACGCTTCGACCTGCGAGTTCAATGCGTCGGGCGTCAGCCCTTCGCTCGCGATCGGCTTGCCGATCGACACCGTGACGACGCCCGGGAATTTCGTGAACGAGTTGCGCGGCCACACACGACCTGCATTGTGCGCGATCGGCACGACCGGCGTGCCGGTTTCGATCGCGAAGCGCGCGCCGCCCGTCTTGTATTTGCCCTGCTTGCCGACCGGCGTGCGCGTGCCTTCGGGGAACATGATCATCCATGCGCCTTCCGACAGGCGCTTCTTGCCCTGGCGGATCACCGACGCGAACGCGTTCTTGCCTTCCTTGCGATTGATGTTGACCATGTGCAGCAGCCCGAGCGCCCAGCCGAAGAACGGCACGTACAGCAGCTCGCGCTTGAACACATAGCACAGCGGCTTGGGCATCAGCGCCGGAAACGCGAGCGTCTCCCACGCGGACTGGTGCTTCGACAGCAGCACGGCCGGGCCGTCGGGCAGGTTCTCGAACCCTTCGATCCGGTAGCGGATGCCGTTCAGCCAGCGCACGACCCACAGCGTCGACTTGCACCAGCCGGCCGCCATCCAGTAGCGCGCGTCGGGGCGCATGAACGGGAACGCGATGAAACACGCGGTGGCGTACGGCACCGTGTACAGGATGAAGTAGATCAGCAGCAGCAGGGAGCGGACGAAGCGCATCGGCGTGAGTCTGGCGTTGGGGAGGATGCGCGCGGCAGCCGCATCACTCGTGTTCGTGTGAAAGAAAATCGAGCGCAAACGCGCGCAGATCGTCGTGGACCTTCGTGCCGTCCGGCAGATTGCCTGCGGCGAGCGTCTTCTTGCCCTTGCCGGTCAGCACGAGGTGCGGCTGGAAGCCGACCGCGACGCCGGCTTGCAGGTCGCGCAGCGAATCGCCGACGACCGGCGTGTGAGCGGGATCGATCTCGAAGCGCTCGGCGATCATCTGCATCATGCCCGGTTTCGGCTTGCGGCAGTCGCAGTGATCCTCGGCCGTGTGCGGGCAGAAGAACACCGCGTCGATGCGTGCGCCGACCGCGGCCGCCGCGCGATGCATTTTCAGGTGCATCTCGTTGAGCGCGGCCATGTCGAACAGCCCGCGACCGATGCCGGACTGGTTGGTCGCCACGACCACGCGGTAGCCCGCGTGGTTGAGCCGGGCGATCGCCTCGAAGCTGCCGGGCAGCGCGATCCATTCGTCGGGCGTCTTGATGAACGCATCCGAATCGACGTTGATCACGCCGTCCCGGTCGAGGACGACGAGCTTTCGGTTGGGGCTGGTCGGCATCGTGCGGCCCTTATGCGGCGAGCTTCGAGATGTCGGCGACGCAGTTCATCTGCTGGTGCAGCGCGGACAGCAGCGCGAGACGGTTCGCGCGCAGGGCCGGATCTTCCGCGTTGACCATCACGTCGTTGAAGAACGTGTCGACCGGCACGCGCAGCGCGGCGAGCGCCGACAGCGCGCCCGTGTACGCACGCGCCTCGAGCTGCGACTGCACGTGCGGCGTGACGGCCGCGAGCTGTTCGTGCAGCGCCTTCTCGGCGGCCTCGACGAGCAGCGTCGGCTGCACCGCGCCGTTCGCGCCGCCTTCCGACTTCTTCAGGATGTTCGAGATCCGCTTGTTCGCGGCCGCGAGTGCTTCGGCTTCCGCGAGGCGCGTGAATTCGCGTACCGCGTCGAGGCGCGCGACGAGATCGTCGATGCGCGTCGGGTTCAGGCTCAGCACCGCGTCGATTTCACCGGCCGAATAGCCGCGCTCGCGCAGCAGGCCGCGCAGGCGATCCATGAAGAACGCGAAGATGGCGTCCGTCGACTCGGCGACGCCCGGCACGCCGGCAAAGCGTGCGTGGGCCGTGTGCAACAGCGACACGAGATCGAGCGGCAACTGCTTTTCGAGCAGCAGGCGCAGCACGCCGAGCGCGTGACGGCGCAGCGCGAACGGGTCCTTCTCGCCGGTCGGCGCGAGGCCGATGCCCCAGATGCCGACGATCGTTTCGAGCTTGTCCGCGAGCGCGACGGCGGTCGACACCGGCGTGGTCGGCAGTGCGTCGCCGGAGAAGCGCGGCTGGTAGTGCTCGGCGCATGCGAGCGCGACGTCGTCGGCTTCGCCGTCGTGGCGCGCGTAGTACGTGCCCATCGTGCCCTGCAGTTCCGGGAATTCGCCGACCATGTCGGTCAGCAGATCGGCCTTCGCGAGGCGCGCGGCGCGCTTCGCGTGCGCGGTGTCGGCGCCGATCGCCGGGGCGATCTCGCCGGCCAGCGCCTCGAGGCGCTCGACGCGGGCGAGCGCCGAACCCAGCTTGTTGTGATAGACGACGTTCGCGAGCTGCGGCACGCGGTCGGCGAGCGGCTTCTTCTTGTCCTGCTCGAAGAAGAACTTTGCATCGGCGAGGCGCGGGCGCACGACGCGCTCGTTGCCTTCGATGATCTCGCCCGGCGTTTTCGTCTCGATGTTCGACACGATCAGGAAGCGCGAGCGCAGCTTGCCGGCGACGTCGGTCAGCGCGAAATACTTCTGGTTCGTCTGCATCGTGAGGATCAGGCATTCCTGCGGCACCTGCAGGAATTCGTCCTCGAAGCGGCACGGGTAGACGACCGGCCATTCGACCAGCGACGTGACTTCGTCGAGCAGCGACTCGGGCATCACGACCGTGTCGCCGTTCGCATGTTCGTTCAGCTGCGTGCGGATCGTTTCGCGGCGATCGGCGAAGTGCGCGATCACGCGGCCCTTGTCGCGCAGCGTGTCGGCATACGCGCGGGCATGCTGGATCGCGACCAGGCCGTCGGACAGGAAGCGGTGGCCGAGCGTCGTGTCGCCGGCATCGACGCCGAACGCGGTGACGGGCACGACGCGGTCGTCGTGCAGCACCGTCAGGCGATGCACCGGGCGCACGAACTTCACGTCCGAGCCGTCCGGGCGCTGGTACGTCATGAATTTCGGGATCGGCAGCTTCGCGAGCGCTTCGTCGAGCGCGGCCTGCAGGCCGTCGGCGAGCGTGGCGCCGGCCGCCGAGTAGTTGATGAAGAACGCTTCGGCCTTGCCGTCCTGCGCGCGTTCGAGATCGGCGATCGACGCATTCGGGTGGCCGAGCGCCGCGAGCTTCTTCGCGAGCGGGGCCGTCGGCTTGCCTTCGGCGTCGAGCGCGACCGACACGGGCAGGACCTTTTCGCGGACCTGTTTGTCAGGCGCGACGGCGCGCACGTTCTGCACGACGACCGCGAGGCGGCGCGGCGTGGCGTAGCGCTCGAACACGAGTTCGCCTTCGATGAGGTCGCGCGCCGCGAGGCGTTGCGCGATGCCTTCGGCGAATGCGTCGCCGAGGCGCGCGAGGGCCTTCGGCGGCAGCTCTTCGGTCAGCAGTTCGACGAGCAGGGGGGCGGGATGATTGTGCGTCATGGTTGGATTGAATCTCGTCTCGTCAGTCCTGATCGATCTTGCGTTCGACCTTGAGCGGCGGCGCCCATGCCGGCTGCGCGGCGTCCTGGGCGTCGGTGGTGAGGCCCGGCACGCCCGGCGGGTTGCCGAGCATCGGGAAGCCGAGCTTCTCGCGCGAGTCGTAGTAAGCCTGCGCGACGAGACGCGACAGTGCGCGGATGCGGCCGATGTACGCCGCCCGCTCGGTGACCGAGATCGCGCCGCGCGCGTCGAGCAGGTTGAACGTGTGGCCGGCCTTCAGCACGAGCTCGTACGCGGGCAGCGCGAGCTGCGCGTCGATCATCTTCTTCGCTTCCGCTTCGTAGCTGTTGAAGAACGTGAACAGCAGGTCGACGTTCGCGTGCTCGAAGTTGTAGGTCGACTGCTCGACCTCGTTCTGGTGGTACACGTCGCCATACGACAGGCGGCGCAGCTCGGGGCCGTTCGGGCCTTGCTCTTCCCACTCGGTCCACACGAGGTCGTACACGTTCTCGACCTTCTGCAGGTACATCGCGAGGCGCTCGAGGCCGTACGTGATCTCGCCGAGCACCGGCTTGCATTCGAGGCCGCCGACTTCCTGGAAATACGTGAACTGCGTGACTTCCATCCCGTTCAGCCACACTTCCCAGCCGAGGCCCCACGCGCCGAGCGTCGGGTTTTCCCAGTCGTCCTCGACGAAGCGCACGTCGTTCTGCTTCAAATCGAAGCCGAGCGCCTCGAGCGAGCCGAGGTACAGGTCGAGGATGTTTTCCGGCGCCGGCTTGAGCACGACCTGGTACTGGTAGTAGTGCTGCAGGCGGTTCGGGTTTTCGCCGTAGCGGCCGTCCTTCGGGCGGCGCGACGGCTGCACGTACGCGGCGCGCCACGGCTCGGGGCCGACCGCGCGCAGGAACGTGTGGACGTGCGACGTGCCCGCGCCGACTTCCATGTCGATGGGCTGGAGCAGGGCGCAACCCTGCTTGTCCCAGTAGGACTGCAGCGTCAGGATGATTTGCTGAAACGTAAGCATGAAGAGCCTTCGTGGCGCTGGCGCTCCGTTGCGGACGGCGCTCCGGGCGGGCCCGGAGGGTCGGCTCGCGCGGCGGCGCGGCTTGTTAGTGTGCTGAAACGCGTAATTTTACCGGATCGGCGACCGGATGCGGCCGGAAGGCAGATGCGGGCACCGCCGCACCGGTCCGGCGGCCTGCGCACACGTGCGCGGCGCCCATGCCGCGGCGCGTCGCGCGGGCGGTAAGATGCGCGTATTGCGGTGCGCCACGCGTGCCGCGTCACCGCTTGCCGACGCCGACTGCATGGACGACCCGAACGACATCCTGATTCCGCTGCTTCCGCCGTTTCTCGCGCTGCTCGGGCAGGCCGCCGACGCGCAGGCGCGCGGCGAGCGCGCCGCGCACGATCTGTGGCTGGCCGCTGCGGCCCATCTGCATGCGGTCGATGCCGATGCGCTGGTGCGGCTCACGACGACGCTCGTCGCGCGGCAGCGCCCGGCCGACGCGCTCGCGCTCGCCGAATGCGCGGTGCGCGTGCAGCCGGGCGCGGCCACGCACTTCAACCACGGCTACGCGCTGCAGATGGCCGGCCGTCACGCGGATGCGGTCGCGCCGTACCGCGCGGCGCTCGCGATCGATGCCGGCTGGCCGTCGCTGCGCAACAACCTCGCGATCGCGCTGCGCTTGTCGGGCGCGGATCGCGCGGAAGAAATCGCGCTGCTCGACGCGGCCGTGAAGCACGATCCGCGGGACGTGCAGGCATGGATCAACCTCGTCGTCGCGCGGATCGCGACGCACGACCTGGACGCTGCGCTCGCGTGCGCAGCGCGGCTCGCCGACCTCGCGCCCGACAACGCGCTCGCGATGAACAACGTCGCGATGGCGATGAAGGAGGCGCAGCGCTGGGACGAGGCCGAGCGCCATGCGGCGCGCGCATGCGAGCTGGCGCCCGACGATGCGTCGTTCCGTTTCAATCTCGCGATCATCCAGCTCGTGCGCGGCAACCACGCGGCCGGCTGGCGCGGCCACGAGGCGCGCTGGGACGGCGCGGGCGAGTTGCGCGGCCGCCGGCCGGCGCTGCCGGGCCCGCGCTGGCAGGGCGAGCCGCTCGCCGGCAAGACGCTGCTGGTGTGGGGCGAGCAGGGGCTCGGCGACGTGCTGCAGTTCTGCCGCTTCGTCGTGCCGCTCGCCGAGCGCGTGCATCGCGAGGGCGGCCGGCTCGCGTGGAATACGTTTCCGGCGCTCGGCACGCTGATGCAGCGCAGCCTCGGTGCGCACGCGGACGTGTTCGGCGCGGGCGGCGGCATCGATGCGTTGCCGGCATTCGATTACGAAGTGCCGCTGATCGGCCTGCCGCTGATGCTCGGCATGGAGGCGTCGACGCTCGCCGCCTCGGTGCCGTACCTGCGGGCCGAGCCGGGTGCTCGCGACGCGTGGCGCGCGCGGCTCGCCCGCGACGGCCGGCTGAAGGTCGGGCTCGTGTGGACGGGCAGTGCGGGCCACCAGCGCAATCCGTTCCGGCGCGTCGGGCTCGAGCGCTACGCCGACGCGTTTCGCGGCATCGACGGCGTCACGTTCTATTCGCTCCAGCCGGGTGCGGACACGGACGTCGCCGCCGCGCGCGCGGCCGGTTTCGCGATCGAGGACTACACGGCCGAATTGACGAGTTTCGACGATACGGCCGCGTTCATCGGCGCGCTGGATCTCGTGATCACCGTGTGCACGTCGGTCGCGCATCTGGCCGGCGCGCTCGGCGCGCGCACCTGGGTGCTGCTCGACGTGAATCCGCACTGGCCGTGGCTGCTCGAGCGCCGGGACAGCCCGTGGTATCCGACCGCGACGTTGTACCGGCAGCCGACGTTCGGCGCGTGGGCGCCGGTGATGGAGGAAGTCAGCCGCGATCTGCGGCGCATCGCCGCGCAGCCGGAGCAACTGGGCCAACTGGACTAACTGGACCAATCGGACCGGCAGGCCTGAGCGGCCGGCCGGTTCGCGGTCACGGGCCGCCGCGCGCGGCGGCGGCCCGCTGCGTCATTTCGCTGCGTCGCCGCCGTGCTGCTTCCGGCCATTGCGCCGGCGCAGCCCAGGCCCGAACGTGAAGCCGAACGCGAGCAGCACCAGCGACACCGCGAGCACGATGTTGTTGCCGCTCGTCACGTACGGCGTGAAGCCGCTCGTGCCTTCGATCCGCACGTCGAGCGAGCCGATCGTGAACGGCTTCAACTGGCCGAGCACGCGCCCGTGCGCGTCGATCGCGGCTGTCATCCCGGTGTTGGTCGAGCGCAGCATCGGCCGGCCCGTTTCGAGCGAGCGCATCCGCGCGATCTGCAGGTGCTGGTCGAGCGCGATCGTGTCGCCGAACCACGCGAGGTTCGTCACGTTGACGAGCACGCCCGGCGGCTGCGGGTTGTCGCGGATCGTCGCGGCGATTTCCTCGCCGAACAAGTCCTCGTAGCAGATATCGGCCATCACCGGCTGGTTGTGCACGAGGAACGGCTTCTGCACCGGCGCGCCGCGCGCGAAGTCGCCGAGCGGCATCTTCATCAGGTTGACGAACCACCGGAAGCCCCACGGGATGAATTCGCCGAAGGGCACGAGGTGATGCTTGTCGTAGTGATAGATGTCGCGCGAATTCGGCGTCACGCCGTACAGGCTGTTCGTGTAGTCGACGTAGTGGCCGTCCTCGGTCACCGACGCGCCGACCGCGCCGAACAGCACGGCCGAACCGGTCGTGTCGCTGAACTTGCGGATCGCGACGGCGAACGGCTCGGGCAGCTCCTGGATCATCACCGCGATCGCGGTCTCGGGCGTGACGATCAGGTCGGCCGGCTTCTCGACGATCATCTGCTGGTACATCTTGATCGCCGCGTCGATGCCTTCCTGCTCGAACTTGATGTCCTGCTTCACGTTGCCCTGCAGCAGCCGCACGGTGAGCGGGGCGTTGGCAGGCACGGTCCACGTGACCTGCGACAGCCCGACGCCGGCCGCGACCAGCGCGACGGCGATGGCGGCCGGCGCGGCGATGCGCACGCGGGCGTTGCCGCTCGGTGCGGCGGCGCCGCCGTCACGCCCCGGCGACGGGCGCGCGGCGGCGAGCGCCTGCACGACCAGCGCGGCGAACAGCGCGAGCACCCACGCGATCCCGTACACGCCGACGACCGGCGCAAAGCCCGCGAACGGGCCGTCGACCTGCGGGTAGCCGCTGCCGAGCCACGGAAAGCCGGTGAACACGGTGCCGCGCAGCCATTCGCCGAGCGCCCACGCGCTCGCGAATGCAAACGCGCCGTGCCAGGTCGGCGAGAACGGCCGCGGGTCGGGCTCGCGGCGGTGCCACGCATGGCCCGCGCAGAACGACCACAGCCCGGCCGAGAACGCCGGGTACAGCGACAGGTACAGCGAGAACAGCACGAGCGCGCCGCCCGCGAGCGGCGCGGCCATCTCGCCGTACACGTGCATGCTGATGTAGAGCCACCAGACGCCGGTGATGAAGTTGCCTAAGCCGAACGCGCCGCCGGTGAGCGCGGCGCCGCGCCAGCTCGACGTGCGCGTCAGCTGTGCGAAAAACCAGACGAATACGACGAGTTGCAGCCAACCGCCATGCGGCGTGGGCGCGAAGCTGAGCGTATTGGCCGCGCCGGCGAGCAGCGCGGCCGGATAGTGCCAGCGCGGCAGCGCGCGGCCGGGCGCCGGCGCGAGAAGGCCGCCAGCCGGGCGGGACGGGATCGGATCGTCCATGTGAAGCGGAAGAGGGCGAGCGGTTGAAGGAGGCGCGGCTGGCGCGGAGCGGTCAGTCTTCGTGCGAGGTTTCGGCGCGACGGCTGGCGAGCGGGTTGCGGCGCACCAGCAGCACATGAACCTGGCGCGCATCGCCGCGCTGGATTTCGAACACGAGGTTGCCGAGCTGCAGCTTCTCGCCGCGGTGCGGCACGCGTCCGAAATGATGGGTGATCAGCCCGCCGATCGTGTCGACTTCGTCGTCGGGGAAATCGGTGCCAAACACCTCGTTGAACTGCTCGATCTCGGTGAGCGCGCGCACGCGGTAGCGGCCGTCCGGCCCCGAGATGATGTTGCCGGCTTCCTCGTCGAAGTCGTATTCGTCCTCGATGTCGCCGACGATCTGTTCGAGCACGTCCTCGATCGTGATCAGGCCCGCGACGCCGCCGTATTCGTCGACGACGATCGCCAGGTGGTTGCGGTTCACGCGGAAGTCGTGCAGCAGCACGTTCAGGCGCTTCGATTCCGGAATGAACACGGCCGGGCGCAGCATCCCGCGCACGTCGAACTCTTCCTCGGCGTAGAAGCGCAGCAGATCCTTCGCGAGCAGCACGCCGATCACGTTGTCGCGGTTCTCCTCGAACACGGGATAGCGCGAGTGCGCCTTTTCGAGGACGAACGGGATGAAATCCTCGGGCTTGTCGGCGATGTTGATCGCGTCCATCTGCGCGCGCGGCACCATGATGTCGCGGGCGCACAGATCGGAGACCTGGAACACGCCTTCGATCATCGACAGCGAATCGGCGTCGATCAGGTTGCGTTCGTGGGCGTCCTGGAGGATTTCCAGCAGCTCGCCGCGGGATTCGGGCTCGGGCGAGATGAAGTCGGTCAGGCGCTCGAGCAGCGAGCGCTTTTCTTGCGGTTTGTCGGTTGGCTTACGACTGGGATACGAATCGTTCATGGTGGTGCGCCCGGGTCATGCCGGAGCGCGCGGTCACGGAGTAGGCAAGGATACACCAAGGGCACGACGCGACCGTGTCACCCCGGCCGCACGGCCAGGATGGGCGGCTCGCGCGGGCCCCGCTCGCGGACGGCCGCGCCGGGCGCGGCGTCGTCTTCGGGTCCATCCTATCGCAGAAAGGGTCGGCGGGGCGTGGCGGCCAAAAAACGCTGGCGGGAAGCGCGGCGCGGCCCGACGCGGGAAATCGGCCGTGACGGCGGCATTCTGCCGCAGGCGGGCGCCCGCCTCACGCGCCGCTCAGAATCGCATGCCGGCCGAGCAGCCGCCGGCGGCCGCGCCGTTGGTGGCTGCGCCGCCGCAGCCGAGTATGCCGCAGCCGGACAGTGCGACGCTCGCGGCGACGAGCAGCGCGGCGATCCTGCAACGCGACCGGCGTGACGGTTTCATCGGGTGTGTCCTCGTGCGGATGCGCGGGATGCGCTGGCTGAGCGGTGTCGCATGGTGGCGGGCCGCGCGTCGTGCGGGATCTGCGGGATCACCGGCATCGCGCCAGCAACCCTTCCAGCGCGCGGTCGGGGATGCCGCTCGCGCGCAGCGCGTCGACCGTGCGGCTCACGTAGTCGAGCGTCGTGCCGTAGCGGCCGGCCGCGCAGCCGAACACTTCCTTCACGACGGGGTCGGGCAGCTTGCCCGTATAGGTCGGTGCGTCGCGGCGCATCACGAACGCGAGCGCGTTCACGCGTTCGCCGGTCTCGAGCGAGCACGGCAGCCACGCAGGCCGGTACGAGCCCATCGGCATCTCGCGTTTCCACAATGTCTCGAGATGCGGCTGCGCGGTCGGGCCGGAGAGCCGGAATGCGATGCCCGAGCACGAGCCGCCGCGATCGAGCGCGAGCACGAGGCCCGGCCGTTCGGGGGTGCCGCGGTTCACGCGCGACCACAGGTAGAGCCCGCGGTGATAGCCGTGCACCTTGCCGCGCACGGCGGCGACGGTCGGCAGGCCGGGGTTCCAGATCAGCGAGCCATAGCCGAACAGCCAGAGATCTTGCTGGCCGTCCCAGTCGCGCATCGTATGCGCGAGCGACGCCGCGAGCTCGTCTTCCGTCAGCAGACGGCCTTCGCCGATCGACGGCGGGTAGGCGGGCGGCAGCATCGCGGCGTTACGCATCGGGCGGACGGCTTACTGGTACGGGTTCGGGAAACCCAGTTTCGCGAGGATGTCGACTTCGAGCGCTTCCATTTCGGCGGCGTCCTCGTCGCTCGTCTCGTGGTCGTAGCCCTGCGCGTGCAGCGCGCCGTGCACCAGCAGGTGCGCGTAATGGGCCGCGAGCGGCTTGCCCTGGTCGTGCGCTTCCTTCTCGACCACCGGGCAGCACAGCACGAGGTCGCCGATCACGGTGCCGTCGGGTGCCGCGTCGTACGCGAAGGTCAGCACGTTGGTCGGATAGTCCTTGTGGCGGTAGCCGGCATTCAGCGTCCGGCCTTCGTTTTCGCCGACGAAGCGCACGGTGAGCTGCGCGCTCGCGAACAGCGCCGGCTCGATCCACTCGGCGATCAGCTTGCGCTTCGGCAGCGTCTTGCGCACGTCGCTCGTGATCTCGTCGCCGTACTGCACGGACAGGTCGAGCTCCAGCGCGCGCGGCTCGTCTTCGGGGTCGTCCTCGCGCGGCGCGAATTCGGCGCCGACGTGCAGCGTCACGCTGTCGTAGTGCTCGGGCTGCAGCGCGAGCTTCGCGCGCATCGCCGGATCGTTGTGCTGCGCGACGATCGCGACGGCCGCGTCGCCCGAGCTGCCCGACAGGTCGAACATCAGGCTGCGGCCGTCCGGGAAGTCGATCCGCAGCCCTTGCGCGTTGACGGTGCGGGCTTTGCCCTTCGCGTCGAACAGCGAAAGGCGGGGGGATTCGGGCGCGGCGGACGGGGCGCGGCCGGACTTGCGGGAACGGGAGGATTTCATGACGCGTACGGCGATTGGGACGCGTTGAGGATACACCAAACGGCCGATCGCGCCCGAATTCGGACCGGCTGCGTGCGGGCGAAAAAAAAGCCCGGCGCGCCGTCTGGCGGGCCGGGCCGGGGCAGCGCGCAGGCGCCGCCGCTCAGCCGTCCTGGTGCTGCGCGTGGAATTCGTCGTACGCCTCGACGATGCGCGCGACGAGCGGATGGCGCACCACGTCCGCGCTCGTGAAGCGCGTGAGCGCGATGCCGCGCACGCCGCCGAGCACCTGCTGCGCCTCGACGAGGCCGCTCTTGTGGCCGCGCGGCAGGTCGACCTGGCTCGTGTCGCCGGTCACGACCGCCTTCGAGCCGAAGCCGATCCGCGTGAGGAACATCTTCATCTGCTCGGGCGTCGTGTTCTGCGCCTCGTCGAGGATGATGAACGCGTGGTTCAGCGTGCGGCCGCGCATGTACGCGAGCGGCGCGATCTCGATCATCTGGCGCTCGAACATCTTGGCCGTCTTGTCGAAGCCGAGCAGGTCGTACAGCGCGTCGTACAGCGGCCGCAGGTACGGGTCGACCTTCTGCGCGAGATCGCCCGGCAGGAAGCCGAGCCGCTCGCCGGCCTCGACGGCCGGGCGCGTCAGCACGATCCGCTTGACCTGGTCGCGCTCGAGCGCATCGACCGCGCACGCGACCGCGAGGTAGGTCTTGCCGGTGCCGGCCGGCCCGATGCCGAACGTCACGTCGTGCTGCAGGATCTGCTTCAGGTATTCGCGCTGGGCGGGCGTGCGGCCGCGCAGGTCGGCGCGCCGCGTATAGAGCTTCGGCCCCGGCTCTTCCTCCGGCTCGCTGGCGTCGAGCTGCGCGACGGGTTCGTCGAACGGATGATCGGGATCGCCGCGAAAGCGCACGTCGACCGTGTCCTGGCGGCCGTTGCCGGCCGTATGGCGCACTTCGACCAGCGCGAGCTGGATGTCGTCGACCGACAGCGGATCGCGCGCGCGGTTGTAGAAGTTTTCGAGCGCGGCGAGCGCGAGCTTGGCGCCGCGCCCGCGGATCGTGATCCGATGGCCGCGCCGCGCGAGCGTGACGTCGAGCGCCTGTTCGATCTGCCGCAGGTTCTCGTCGAGCGGGCCGCAGAGGTTGGCGAGGCGCGCGTTGTCATCGCGCGGGGCGGTGAATTCCAGTGCTTGGACGGTCTTCAAAGTAGCGTCGGGCTCCTGTCGGGCGTCAGTCGGTCAGTGGGTGGCCGTGCTCGCGTCGTCGCTGACGAGCACGAGCTCGCCGCGCAGCGAGTGCGGGTACGCA
Organism: Burkholderia sp. E168m22; assembly: GCF_001319805.1. NCBI lineage: Bacteria > Pseudomonadati > Pseudomonadota > Betaproteobacteria > Burkholderiales > Burkholderiaceae > Burkholderia > Burkholderia sp. E168m22. Next base: position 91,208 of record NZ_BBSK01000038.1, on the reverse strand, counting down.
TGGTTGATCTTCACGTCGATCATCTGGCCGATCAGGCGCGGGTGCGACGCGAGCGGCGCCGGGAAATTCACCACGCGGTTGTTCTCGGTGCGGCCCGCGAGCTCGTTCGGGTCCTTGCGCGACGGGCCCTCGACGAGGATTCGCTCGACCTTCCCCACCATCGACTGGCTGATGCGCGCGACGTTCTCCTCGATCGTCGCCTGCAGATGTTGCAGGCGTTTGAGCTTCACTTCGCGCGGCGTGTCGTCGGCGAGGTTTGCGGCCGGCGTGCCGGGGCGCGGGCTGTAGATGAACGAGAAGCTGGTGTCGTAGCCCATCTCGTGCACGAGCGCCATCATCTTGTCGAAATCGTCCTCGGTCTCGCCGGGGAAGCCGACGATCATGTCGGTCGACAGCGACAGGTCGGGGCGGATCGCGCGCAGCTTGCGGATCACCGACTTGTATTCGAGCACCGTGTAGCCGCGCTTCATCGCCATCAGGATGCGGTCGGAGCCGTGCTGGACCGGCAGGTGCAGGTGGCTCACGAGCTTCGGCACCTTCGCGTACGTGTCGATCAGGCGCTGCGTGAATTCCTTCGGGTGCGACGTCGTGTAGCGGATCCGCTCGATGCCGGGGATGTCGGCGACGTATTCGATCAGCGTCGCGAAATCGGCGATGTCGGTCGACCCGGCCGTCAGCGCGCCGCGGTAGGCGTTCACGTTCTGGCCGAGCAGCGTGACTTCGCGCACGCCCTGGTCGGCGAGGCCGGCCACTTCGGTCAGCACGTCGTCGAGCGGGCGCGACACTTCATCGCCGCGCGTGTACGGCACCACGCAGTAGCTGCAGTACTTCGAGCAGCCTTCCATGATCGACACGAACGCGCTCGGCCCCTCGACGCGCGCGGGCGGCAGATGGTCGAACTTCTCGATTTCGGGGAACGTGATGTCGACCTGCGCGCGGCCGCTCGCGCGGCGCGCGTCGATCATCTGCGGCAGGCGGTGCAGCGTTTGCGGGCCGAACACGAGGTCGACGTACGGCGCGCGCGACACGATCGACGCACCTTCCTGGCTCGCGACGCAGCCGCCGACGCCGATCAGCAGGCCCGGCTTCGCTTCCTTCAGCTCGCGCACGCGGCCGAGATCGGAGAACACCTTCTCCTGCGCCTTCTCGCGCACCGAGCACGTGTTGAACAGGATGATGTCCGCGTCTTCCGGCGTGTCGGTCTTTTCGAGGCCTTCGGCCGCATTGAGCACGTCCACCATCTTGTCCGAGTCGTACTCGTTCATCTGGCAGCCGAAGGTCTTTACGTAAACTTTCTTGGTCATGGGGATTCGCCGTTCGCAGTGGTTGACCTGGGGGCGTCGTCAAGAGTGAATCGGGACGGCCGGGTGCGGCACGCGAATCGCGCGCATCGGGCAGGAAAGGCCGTCGGGAAAGCCTTCCATTATAGCTTTTCGTGCCACGACGGGCGGCCGGCCGGTTGCGGGCGCGCGACGCCGGCTCCGGGGTTCCGACCCCCCCTAAGGAGCGGCCATCAATGGCACGCATTCAGCAGGTCGTCGAGCGCGGCTTCCTCGCGCGCGAAGCGCTCGGCGAGAAAGTCGAGCAGCACGCGCACGCGCGGCGCCATGTAGCGCTTGCTGTGATAGATCGCGTGCAGCGGCGCGTCCTGGTGGCGCCAGTCGGGCAGCAGCACGCGCAGCCGGCCCGCGCGGACGTCGTCGGCGATGTCCCACAGCGACTTCAGTGCAATGCCGTGGCCGCGCAGCGTCCATTCGCGCGTGAGGCCGCCGTCGTTGGTCTCGAACGCGGTCGACACCGGCACCGTGTGGATCTGCACTTCGTCGCCGCGCGTGAAATGCCAGGTGTTCATCGGACCGGATGCGATCGTGATCACGTTGCACGGAAAGCGGGCCAGATCGTGCGGATCGGCCGGCAGGCCATGGCGTTCGACGAACGACGGCGCCGCGCACAGCACGCGCCGGTTGGTCGCGAGCCGGCGGGCGATCAGCGCGCCGTCGGGCGGCGCGGCGAAGCGGATCGCGAGGTCGATCTCGTCCTGCCACAGGTTCGACGACGAATCGGACGCCGTCAGCGAGAACGTGACGCCCGGATGCAGCGTCGTGAATTCGTGGAGCCAGTCGAGCAGCTGGTGGCGGCCGAAATCGGACGTCGACGACAGCCGCACCTTGCCGCTCACGACGTTGCGGCCTTCCTGCAGCATCGCATCCGCGTCGTCGAGCGCCTGCAGCGCCTGGCGGCAGCAGTTCAGATACAGCTTGCCTTCGTCGGTGAGCCGCAATTGCCGCGTCGAGCGCTCGAACAGCCGCGTCGCGATCTTCGCCTCGAGTTTTGCAAGCCGCGCGCTCGCGGCGGCCGGCGTGAGGTTCAGCTTGCGCCCGGCGGCGGACAGGCTGCCCAGTTCCGCCGCCTCGACGAACAGCCGGATATCCCCCAGTCGGTCCATGCGATTTTCCAGAAATTTTTGAAAATGGTTCAAATGCCACGCCAATTATCAAATATAGGCGTCTTCGGGACAATGCGCGCACATCCCGCTTTCTTGTGCGGTGCGGCACCGAACCGGCGCCGCGGCCGCCGCCTTCCGGAGAACGTCATGCCCATTCCGCTCCTGGCGCTCGCGATCAGCGCCTTCGCCATCGGCACCACCGAATTCATCATCATGGGTCTGCTGCCCGAAGTCGCGCACGACCTCGTCGTGTCGCTGCCGTCGGCCGGCCTGCTCGTCACCGGCTACGCGCTCGGCGTCGCGGTCGGCGCGCCGCTGCTCGCGGTGCTGACGAGCCGCATGCCGCACAAGGCCGCGCTGCAGTTACTGATGGGGATCTTCATCGTCGGCAACGTGCTGTGCGCGACCGCGTCCGGCTACGCGATGCTGATGGTCGCGCGCGTCGTCACGTCGTTCGCGCACGGCTCGTTCTTCGGCATCGGCGCGGTGGTCGCCGCGTCGCTCGTGCCGGCCGACAAGCGCGCGAGCGCGATCGCGCTGATGTTCACCGGGCTCACGTTGTCGAACGTGCTCGGCGTGCCGTTCGGCACGTTCGTCGGCCAGTTGCTCGGCTGGCGCGCGTCGTTCTGGATCGTCGCCGCGCTCGGCGTGCTGGCGCTCGGCGGCGTGGCCGCGCTGGTGCCGAACCGCCACGACAGCGGGCCGGTCGGCCTCGGCCACGAAGTGCGCGTGCTGAAGGAGCCGCAGGTGTGGCTCGCGCTGCTGATGACGGTGCTCGGCTTCGGCGGCGTGTTCGTCGTATTCACCTACATCGCGCCGATCCTCGAGACCGTGTCGGGCTACTCGCCGCGCGCGGTCGCGCTGATCCTCGTGTTGTTCGGCGCGGGGCTGACGATCGGCAACACGATCGGCGGCAAGCTCGCCGACCGCGCGCTGATGCCGTCGCTGATCGCGATCCTCGTTGCGCTGATGGCCGTGATGGCCGTGTTCGCGAAGACGAGCCACCTGCCGGTCGCGGCCGCCGTGACCGTATTCGTCTGGGGGATCGCCGCGTTCGCGACGGTGCCGCCGCTGCAGGCGCGCGTGGTCGAGAAGGCCGCGAGCGCGCCGCATCTGGCGTCGACGCTGAACATCGGCGCGTTCAACGTCGGCAATGCGGGCGGCGCGTGGCTTGGCGGCCTCGCGCTGGAACATGGCTTCGCGCTCGATGCGCTGCCGTGGGTCGCGGTCGCGGTGACGTTCGCGGCGCTGGTCGTCACGTGGCTCGCGATGCGGCTCGACGCGCGCGGCCCGGCGCGCGGGGCCGCGCCGGCGGCGCAGTAAGCGGTCGCCACGACGCCTTGCGCGGCGACGCCATAGCGGCAGGAAAAGGTTCGCGAGAAACGTATTCCTCCGCGATGCTGATAACGGTGTGAAGATAACTTCGTTTGCCCGTGCCAGGCCGGGTGATAGCGTCTCGATACGCGCCAATGACCGGCGCAACCCGATTCCGGTTCCGGCTTACCCCTACGCAGGGCCGCGCAGCGGCCCGGAGGCAATGCTATGTCTTCATCCCTGGCGCTCGTGCGCGACGTGTCTTCCTTCGAGTCCGGCAATGCCGCCGACGGGCGCGGCTCCGCGTCGCTCGACGTCCTCGAGCAGGTCGTCGGCGTGAATCTCGCGCGCTTGCGCGCCGAGCGGCAACTGTCGCTCGATGCGCTCGCGCGGCTGTCCGGCGTGTCGCGCGCGATGCTCGCGCAGATCGAATCGGCGCGCAGCGTGCCGTCGATCAAGGTGCTCTGCAAGATCGCGGCGGCACTGAAGGTGTCGGTCGCCGCGTTCCTGCGGCGCCATGCGGTGAACGGCTTCGAGCATCTGGCGGCCGAGCGCGCGTCGCGCGTGGTCAGCTCGAACGGCCGTTTCTCGGCACGTGCGCTGTACCCGGAAGGCGAGCCGGCCGCGGCCGAATTCCACGAGCTGCGGATCGCACCGCTGCATACGGAGCCCGGCGCGCGCCGCGCGCCCGGCACGACGGTCAACCTGGTCGTCAGCGAAGGCACGCTCGAAGTCAGCGTGCACGACCGCCGCCAGTTGCTCGCGACCGGCGACGCGATCGTGTTCGACGCCGACCAGCCGTACAGCCTGCGCAATCCGGGCGACAGCGAAGCGCGCGCGTTCCGCGTGACAGTGAGCCCCGAGGTGCCGCCGCGCTGGCTCGTGCCCGACGCGGCGCACGCCGCCGTCAACTGATCGCGCGGGCCGCGCGGCGCGACTGCGTTCCCGGATGGTCGCGGGATCGCGGGATCGCCCGCCGGCCGTTCGGGCGATCCGGTTAGACAGGGTCGTCAGTAAGGTTTTACCGGTAGTTGGCTGCGCGTCGCGCGCGGCTGTTGTATGCTTGGCCCGCCGGTGACGGGGCGTTCCCGTCCGGCAATCAGTGCGTCTTCAGGGCGGGGCGAAATTCCCCACCGGCGGTAGGTTGGCGTAAGCCGGCGAGCCCGCGAGCGCCCGCGCATCCGCGCGGGGTCAGCAGATCTGGTCGAATGCCAGAGCCGACGGTCACAGTCCGGATGAGAGAAGATGTGCAGATAGTCATGTCCGTCAGGGCCGCTTCGCGCTGCATGCGAAGCGGGTTGTCGTTCTGTCTGTTTGCAATGCCCTGAAACGTTTTTCGCCCTAATCGTATTTGCGAGGAGCGTTTCACATGTCCTTGATGTCCGTTTCGTCGGCGCCTGCCGACGCCTTTGCCGATCTCCCCCTGCTGGATGCCGAACCGGTGCCGCCGCGCATCGCCGCCGCGCTCGACGCGATGCGTGCCGGCCGCGCGGTCGTGCTGCAGGACGACCACGACCGCGAGAACGAAGCCGATCTGATCGTCGCCGCCGAGCGCATCACGCCCGAGACGATGGCGCTGCTGATCCGCGAGTGCAGCGGCATCGTCTGCCTGTGCCTGACCGACGACACGGTGCGCGCGCTCGAACTGCCGCCGATGGTGCAGACCAACGAAAGCCGCAATGGCACCGCGTTCACCGTGTCGATCGAGGCGCGCGAAGGCGTGCATACCGGGGTGTCGGCCGCCGATCGCGTGACGACGATCCGCGCGGCGATCGCCGACGGCGCGAAGCCGCACGACATCGTGCGCCCCGGCCACGTGTTTCCGTTGCGTGCGCAACCGGGCGGCGTGCTGGCGCGCCGCGGTCATACCGAAGGCACGGTCGACCTGTCGATTCTCGCGGGCCTGAAGCCGGCCGGCGTACTGTGCGAGCTGATGAATCCGGACGGCACGATGACGCGTGGCGACGATGTCGAGCGCTTCGCGCAACGGCACGGGCTGCCGATGCTGACGATTGCGGAACTCGTCGAGTTCCGCGAGGCATTGGCGGCCGCGCGCGAACGCTGCTGCGAGCCGGCCTGAGCGAAGGAAAGGCGGGCGCGTTCGCGCGCCCGTGGCGCGGCCGGATCGATCGATCCGGCCCGAATGACGATCAGGACTGCACGTCGCCGAATTCGCCGCGCATGCCGGCTTCGACGAGCGCCGGCAGTTCGTCCATCTTGCGCATGATCCGCGTGATGCCCATCGCGCGCAGCGCGTCCGCGTAGTTGTCGGGGATGTGGCTCGCGCCGACGAACGCGATCGTCTTCATCCCGGCCGCCCGCGCGGCATTCAGCCCCGAAATGCTGTCCTCGACGACGACGCAGCGCGCCGGCTCGACGCCGAGCGTGTGTGCCGCATGCAGGTAGACGTCGGGGTAGGGCTTCGGCCGCGCGACCTGTTCGGAGCTGAACACCCGCTCGCCGAAGATCTCGGTGAGCGACGCGCGCTTCAGCGAATTGCGCACGCGCACGAGCCGGCTGTTCGACACGACGGCGGCCGGCAGCGTGACCTTCAGCAGCGCGTCGCGCACACCGCTGATCGGCGTGAGCGATTGCGCGAGCGCGATCTCGATGTTGTGCTCGATGGTCTCGATGAAGTTGGCAGGCATTTCGATGCCGAAGCGGGATTCGATGCCGGTGAGGAAGCGCGACGTCTGCTGGCCGAATGCCGACTTCGCGGCGGCTTCGAAATCGAGATTCGGGAACGTGGCGGACAGCGTGTCGAGCAGCACGCGGTCGGCGATGACTTCGCTGTCGACGAGCACGCCGTCGCAGTCGCAGATGAGGTGATCGAGCATGGTGATGAAAACGCGGGATATCGGCGACGCCGATCGATTCGCCATCATACGTGCTTTCACGCGCATGCCGTGTGACGTGGCGGCAAATTTGCCCGATGCCGCCGTGGGGTTGCGGCAGGTCGTGCCGGGGCGCCGCCGCTCGCGCAGCGGCGGCTCGCTTGCCCGGATCGCGGCCGCCGTTTGCTGCGTCACAGCTCGATCACGCGCCCCGTTTTCCACGACGTCATCGCGGCTTCGGCCAGTTCGAGCGCGGCGAGCCCGTCGTCGATCGTCGTCCTGACCGGCGTGCCGTCGCGCAGCGCGTCGACGAAGTGCGCGATCTCGGCCGCATACGCATGCCGGTAGCGTTCGAGGAAGAACGGCTCCGGCACGTCGGTCGCGATGCCGCCCGCGAGCCAGGCACTCACCTCGGTCGGCCGCACGTTGCCGGCCTGCAGCATCCCTTGGCTGCCGAGCAGTTCGAAGCGCTGGTCGTAGCCGTAGGCCGCGCGCCGCGACGTGTTGATCTGGCACAGCAATCCGCGCCGCGTGCGGATCGTCACGGCGGTCGAATCGATGTCGCCCGCGTCGCGCACGGCCGGATCGGTCAGGCAACTGCCCGTCGCGTGCAGCGTCTGCGCTTCGTCGCCGAGGATCCAGCGGAACACGTCGAAGTCGTGGATCAGCATGTCCTTGAAAATGCCGCCCGAGCTGCGGATGTAATCGGCCGGCGGCGCGCCCGGATCGCGGCTCGTGACGACCAGCATTTCCGGCGCGCCGATCTCGCCGTGCTCCACGCGTGCCTTCAGCGCCGCGAAGGTCGGGTCGAAGCGGCGCTGGAAGCCGATCATGCAGGTCACGCCGGTGCGCCGCACGACGTCCGCGCACGCACGCGAGCGCTCGACGGTGAGGTCGACCGGCTTCTCGCAGAACACCGCCTTGCCCGCGTTCGCGGCCGCGATGATGAGGTCCGCATGCGTGTCGGTGCTCGATGCGATCACGACGGCCCGCACCGACGCATCGCCGAGCGCGCGCTCGACGTCGGCGACCTGCGCGTCGTGCGTGCGGGCGAGCGCTTCCGCCGACGGCGCATGCCGGTCGATCACGTACTTCAGTTTTGCGCCCGGATGGCGCGCGAGATTCGCCGCGTGGATCTTGCCGATCCTGCCCGCGCCGAACAAAGCGAATTCGATCATTCCGTTCTCCTGTGGATTTTCTCGTCTTGCCGGTGCGCGACCGGCGTGGGTCGCGCACCGTCACGGTGGTCCGCTCAGCGATCGGCCAGTTCGCCGCGCACGTAATCGATGCTCGCCCGCAGCCGGTCTTCGATGTCGTCCGCTTCTGCGATTTCGCTCGCGAACGGCTCGAACGACAACGCGCCGCGGTAGCCGCGCGCGAGCAGCTCGCGCAGTTGCCGGACGTTGCCGAGCCGATCGGCGCCGCCGACCAGCACGCGGTGGCCGTCGCGCATCCGGTCGACCGGCAGGTCGGCGTCCTCGACGCCCGAGATGTGCACGAGGCCCGTCAGGTTCGGGAAGAAGATGTCCTCGCCGGCGAGGTGATGATGGAACGTGTCGTGCACGAGCCGGAACACCGGCTCGCCCGCCGCCGCGTAGATGCCCTTCACCGCGTCCGACTTGCGGCGCAGCGCGCATTCCTCGAAGCCGAGCGGTTCGATGAAGCCGAGCAGGCCGCGGGCTTCAAGGATCGGTTTCAGCGCCTTCAGCGCCGTGACGAGATCCGCATGGCGGGCGTCCGCGCTGCGCGTGTCGCCGTGGCTGTTGGTCGGGCACAGCACCAGCGCACGCGCGCCGCATTGCGCCGCATAGTCGGCCAGCACGGTCGCCTCGTCCGCACGCTCGGCGTTCCATTGCTCGAAGCGCTGCAGCGCGTTGATCGTCAGGATCGTCACGCCGCCGCCTTCGGTCGCCGCGCGGACCGCGGCCGCGGGCGTGCCGTCGGCGAGCTCGACGCCGTCGAGATCGTTGCGGATTTCGATCGTGTCGACGCCAAGGCGCCGGCACAGCGCGACGTAGCGGTCGAGCGGCAAGCGCGGCGCGCTCATCCGGTTCAGCGAAAAGTGGAAGGTTTGCATCGTCGTTCTGTCCTTGAGGCTGGAGTGGGGCGGGTCCGAATCAGGTGCCGGTGCGCGCGGCAAGTGCGTGCCACGTGTCGCGCAGCCAGTGCGCGCACGCGACGTTGTTGTCGAAGATCGAATAGCGCGCGCCGCCGCCGTAGTCGGGAAACGGGATGAACTCGCAGCTGATCTGCGCGAGCAGCGGCGGCCGCGCGTGAGCCTGCGTTCGCAGCAACTGGCGCAGCGCGGTTTTCCACGTGTCCAGCGCATCCGCGCGCCATTCGCCGTGATACGCGCTCGGCGCGGGCGCGACGAACGGGTACTGGATGCCGCGGCCGGGGCTGCCGTCCGCGCGGCGCATCCAGCGGTTCTCGGGGTTGTTCGGCGTCACGCTGCGCGCATGCGCATGCCGGACCCAGCCGCGCGCGATCCAGTTGGCGTAGATCGCGGCGGGCGACGCCGGGTCGAGCAGCGCGTGGCCACCGTCGGCCGATTCGCGCAGGCCCGATGCGTCGAGCTCGGCGCGGTTGCCGATCTTGAACAGCAGGTGCGAATGATCGAGCGTGACACGGAACGGCGCGCCGGCCTGCTCGACATGCCGCGCGACGCGCGCCACGCGCATGAAGTCCTCGCTCCACATGTCGACGTGCACTTCGAGGCTCGGCAGGCAGCCGACCGGCTCGCCCGATGCGTACGCACGCAGGTAGAAATCGGCGACTTCGCGGTCCGACAGCAGGTGGCCGTCCGCGTGACGCGCATGTAGCTGGCAGTTGAGCACCGTGCTGCCGAACCGCGCACCCGCCGCGACGATCTCGGCGACGTGCGCTTCGTCGCGGCCCGCGCACCAGATGCCGCCGATCACGCGGATCGGCAGCGCGTGGCGATCGACCAGCGCGAAATACGGCGACAGGTCCTCGCCGCGCGTCGGGTTCTTTTCGATGTAGTCGAACACGCCGGCAGCGACGACCCTCCGGAAGCGCTCGGCGGGCGTGGGCGGCGGCAGCCCGTCGTGTTCGAGCACGCCGTCGAGGTTCACGCCGATGAGGATCGGTTCAGCCATCGTCTCCTGTCCGTCGTTGTCCGTGGATGGCTGATCAATGTACGGATGCGCGGCGCGGGCTGCATGACGAACGTTGACGAAAAATCGCCCATGCCGCGGTCGATTTTTTCATCGTGCGCACGCGGTGCGCCGCACGGCGGGATTCACGCCTGCAGGTATGCGCTCGTCCTCACGTTCGCCGGACAGAACACACGGAATTCGACCGGGTCGTCCGGCGGCGGCTGTTCGACGATGCCGCACGCATGCAGCACGTGCTGCAGCGCGGAAATCGCTTGTCCGTCCGGGTCCTGGTCGATCGCGAGATCCATCGCGCCGGCTTCGATGAAGGTACGGTGCTGGTCGATCATCTCGTGGCCGATCCACACCACGCGCCCGATCGCGCCGGCCTTGCGCAGCGCCGCTTCGATGCCGGCCGAACCGGCGCCGCTGTTGTAGATCGCGACCACGTCGTCGTGCGCCTGCAGCGCCTTCGACACCGCGCGGTAGCAGCGGTCGTCCTGGTCGAGCGTCTCGATCGGTTCATCGTCGCAGCGCACGGCGGCGAACGCGTCGGCGAGCTGATCGCGGCAGCCGGCCATCCGGTCGGCGTGCGCGCGGTAGCCCATCCGGCCGCCGAGCAGCAGCACGCGGCCGGGGCGTGCGGCGAGGCGGCCGATGTAGTAGCCGGCCGTGCGCCCGGCGCGATAGTTGTCGATGCCGGCGAAGTGCGCGCGGTCGATGCCGCCGATGTCGGTGACCATTGTGACGACGGTCTCGCCCCGCGCGATCGCGGCAGCCAGTGCGTCACGCACGCGGGCCGTGTCGTGCGCGGTGACGATCAGCGCCGCGCGCCGGTACGCGGGCCGTTCGATCAGCGCGGCGGCGCGTGCGTCGTCCGCGGCGGGCAGGATCGTCCGGTGCACGACCACGCGCCGGTCGAGCATCTGCAGCGAGCGCTGCAGCGCCTGCTGCAATCGTCGGAAGAACGGCGCGTCGGTGTCCGGCAGCAGCACGTCGACGTGGATCAACCCGTGCCGCGTGTCGGGCAACTGCCGCGGCACGCCGAGTTGCCGCGCGGCCGCCACCACGCGTTCGCGCGCCTGCGCGGAGACGCTGCCGCGCTCGTTCAGCACGCGGTCGACGGTCGTCGTGCTGACGCCGGCGAGCGCCGCGATCTCGTCGAAGCGCGCGGTGCGCTTGCGCCAGCGCGGCCCGGATTCACCTGCCATGGTCGTCTCCATCGTGAGGGTCGCCATCGATCGCGTGGCGTTGTCGGGAACGCTAAAGCGATGGCGAAATTTCGTCAACGTTTCGATTGAGGCGGGGCGGCCGGTCGCCTAATTTCGTTCCTGTGGCGAAGCGCTTGCCGTGCTTGCCGCGCACAAGAACCCCAGGAGACAGAAGTGGCCCAACCCGACGACCCGGCACGCGAACCCACGGCGGCGCGCCGGCAGGCATACCGAATGATCGGCGGCGCCGGCGAGCGCGCGCACGCGGCCGGGCTCGTCAACGCCGCGTGGTACCGGTGCGCGGTGCCGCGGCCGCTGATGAAGCAGCTGATGCAGCGCGGCGATGCGCGGGCGATTCGCGACACGCTGATCTGGTATGCGGCGATCGCGATCAGCGGCGCGCTCGCGTGGCTGGCGTGGCGCGCGCATTCGGCGTGGGCGATTCCCGCGTTCTTCGTGTACGGTACGCTGTACTGCAGCCCGGCCGATTCGCGCTGGCACGAATGCGGGCACGGCACCGCGTTCCGCACGCGCTGGATGAACGACGCGCTGTACCAGGTCGCGTCGTTCCAGGTGTTCCGCCGCGCGACCGCCTGGCGCTGGAGCCATGCGCGCCATCACACCGATACGCTGGTCGTCGGGCGCGATCCGGAAATCGCCGCGCCGAAGCCGACCGACTGGCTTGCGCTCGCGCTGAACGTCGTCGCGCTGAAGCACGTGGCCGGCGAGCTGCGCAAGATGATCGCGGTGTCGTTCACCGGCCGGCTCGACGACGAGGAGCGCACCTACGTGCCCGAATCGGAATGGCCGAAGGTCGTGCGCGAGTCGCGCATCCATCTCGCGATCTACGCGCTCGTGACGGGCGCGGCGGTGTACTGGCACACGCTCCTGCCGCTGCTCTACATCGGGCTGCCGAGCCTCTACGGCGCATGGCTGTACCTGTACTTCGGCCTCACGCAGCACGCGGGCATGCCGGAGAACGTGCTCGATCACCGGCGCAACTGCCGGACCGTGATGATGAATCCGGTGTTCCGCTTCTTGTACTGGAACATGAACTATCACGTCGAGCACCACATGTTCCCGATGGTGCCGTTCCATGCGCTGCCGAAGCTGCACGAAGCCGTGAAGGCCGACATGCCGCCGCCGTACCGCAGCACGCTGGCGGCCTATGCGGAGATCGTGCCGGCGCTGGTCCGGCAGACGCGCGACCCGTCCGATTACGTCGTGCGGCCGGTGCCGGATGCCGCGCGTGCCTGACCACTATCGAACCTCACAACGAAGGAGACACGCACCATGACGCAATGGATCGACACCGGCGCGCTCGACGACATCGACGACGAAGACGTCGCGCGCTTCGATCACGCTGGCCGCACGTATGCGATCTACCGGATCGACGGCGAGGTGTACGCGAGCGACGGTCTGTGCACGCACGAGCAGGTGCATCTCGCGGACGGGCTCGTGATGGATCACGTGATCGAGTGCCCGAAGCACAACGGCCGCTTCGACGTGCGCGACGGCCGGCCGCTGTCGGCGCCCGCGTGCGAGAAGCTGCGCACGTACCGCGCGAAGATCGAGGACGGCCGCATCCTGATCGAGGTATGACGCGATGACCAGCGACCGGGTGATGGCGATCGTCGGCGCAGGTCATGCCGGCGGCCGCGCGGCGCAGGTGCTGCGCGCGTCCGGCTGGCGCGGGCGTATCGTGCTGATCGGCGCGGAGCCGCATCCGCCGTACGAGCGGCCGCCGTTGTCCAAGGGCGTGCTGACGGGCGAGCGCAGCGCGGTGCAATGCCGGTTGCGCGACGCCGACGCATGGGCGGCTGATCGTATCGAGCGGATCGTCGCGACCGTCGAGCGCATCGATCCGCACGCACGCGAAGTGCGCATGTCCGGCGGACACGTGTTCGGCTACGACGCGCTGCTGCTGGCCACCGGCGGCCGTGCACGCCGTCTGGCCATTCCGGGCGCGGCGCTCGACGGCGTAGTCGCGTTGCGCACGCTCGACGATGCGGCCGTACTCGGCGCGCGGCTCGTGCCCGACGCGCGGATCGTGCTGATCGGCGGCGGTTTCATCGGCCTCGAAGTCGCGGCGTCGGCGCGTCGGCGCGGCTGCCGCGTGACCGTGCTCGATGCGGCACCGCGGTTGCTCGGCCGTGCGGTGCCGGAAGCCATCGCGACGCGCGTGCATGCGCTGCACGATGCGCAGGGCGTGGCGATTCGCCTGAACCGAAAGCCGGTTGCGATCGAGCGGACGTCGGGCGGTGCGCTGGCCGTCGTGCTCGACGACGGCGACACGCTGCTCGCCGACACGGTCGTGGCCGGTATCGGCATCGAACCGGCCGATGAACTGGCACGCGATGCGGGCCTCGCGGTCGAGCGCGGCATCGTCGTGAATGCGCAGCTCGAGACGTCGGCGCGCGGCATCTACGCGGCCGGCGACGTCGCGGTGTTTCCGAGCGCGTTATCGGGCCAGCTGGTTCGACAGGAGACCTGGCACGGCGCCGAGACGCAAGCGCACGTCGCCGCCCGCAACATGCTCGGTGCGGCCGAAGCGTATCGCGACATGCCGTGGTTCTGGTCGGATCAATACGATGCGCAGTTGCAGGTGGCCGGGGAGCCGGCGCTCGGTACGCAGTCGGTCGCACGCAGCCTTGGCGACGATGCGGAAATCCATTTCCATTTCGATGCGCTCGCGCGGCTCGTCGCGGTGAGCGGCTTCGGGCGGGCGGCGGGATTCGTGAAGGAAATGCGCGTGGCGAGGATGCTGGTCGAACGCGGGATCGACGTGACGCCGGCGGCGGTCGCGGACGTCGACGTGAAGCTGAAATCGCTGGTGACGGCCGTGAATGACCGGCAGAAGAAAGGAGGGGAGTAAAGCGCGCGGCAGCGAACGCCGCGCGCTTCGTTCAAACCGCGATCAGGCCATCGCGTGCAGGCGCAGATACAGGCCGGCTGCCGCCGCGCCGCCGAGCAGCGGGCCGACGACGGGCACCCACGCATAGCGCCAGTCGCTGTCGCGCTTGCCGGGAATCGGCAGCAGCGCATGCATGATGCGCGGCGACAGGTCGCGTGCGGGGCTCATCGCATAGCCGGTCGGGCCGCCGAGCGAGATGCCGATGCCGAGCACCAGCAGGCCGACGGGCAGCGCGTCGAGTGCGCCGAGGCCGACTTGCGGCGACGCGAGATACAGGACGCCGAGGATCAGCACGAACGTGCAGATCGCTTCGGTCAGCACGTTGTGCGTGGTGCTGCGGATCGCCGGCGCCGTGCAGAACACCGCGAGCTTCAGGTCGGCATCGGCTTCCTTCGCGAAGTGCTGGCGATACGCGAGCCACACGAGCAGCGCGCCCGCCATCCCGCCGAGCATCTGCGCGAGCACGTAGCCGCCGACTTTCGACCACGCGAACTTGCCCGCGAGCGCGAGGCTGATCGTGACGATCGGGTTCAGGTGCGCGCCGCTGAACGACGCGGTCACGTAGACCGCGACGAATACCGCCATCGCCCAGCCCATCACGATCACGATCAGGTCCGCGCCTTTGCCCTTGGTCTTTGCAAGCAGCACGTTTGCGACCGCGCCGTTGCCGAGCAGCACGAGGATCGCCGTGCCGATGAATTCTGCAATATAAGGTGACATGATTGTCTCTCGAAGTCACGGCGGACTCGCGCATCGCGCGGTCCGCCGGTGTTGTTGTATTTCGTTTGGTTTTATTCGGATTACTGGGTGTCGTCGGCCCATGCCTTCGCGGCGCGCACCGCACGCTGCCAGCCGGCCATGCGCTGCTCGACCTGCTCCTTCGGCATCGACGGTGCGAAGCGGCGATCGAGCTGCCACTGGTCGCGCACTTCGTCGAGGTTCTTCCAGTAGCCGATCGCGAGACCCGCGAGGTAGGCCGCGCCGAGCGCGGTCGTCTCGGTGATCTGCGGACGCACCGCGTCGACGCCGAGCAGGTCGGCCTGGAACTGCATCAGCAGGTCGTTCGCGCTGGCGCCGCCATCGACGCGCAACTCGCCGATGCTGATACCCGAATCGGCTTCCATCGCGGCCAGCACGTCGAGCGACTGATACGCGATCGCATCGAGCGCCGCGCGCGCGAGATGCGCGGCGCTCGTACCGCGCGTGACGCCGAACACCGAGCCGCGCGCCCGCGCGTTCCAGTGCGGCGCGCCGAGACCGGCGAACGCGGGCACGAGATACACGCCGTCGGTGTGCGGCACGCTCGCGGCGAGCGCCTCGATTTCCGCGGCCGTCTTGATGAGGCCGACGCCGTCGCGCAGCCACTGCACGACCGCGCCCGCGATGAAGATGCTGCCTTCGAGCGCGTACTGCACGTCATCGCCGATCTGCCAGGCGATCGTCGTGACGAGGTTGTTCTTCGATTCGATCGGCTTGTCGCCGGTGTTCATCATCAGGAAGCAGCCGGTGCCGTAGGTGTTCTTCACCATGCCCGACGTCGTGCACATCTGGCCGAACAGCGCCGCGTGCTGGTCGCCGGCGATGCCCGCGAGCGGGATCTTCGACGCGAACACGGTGGTCTTGGTGTGGCCGTAGATTTCCGACGATGCCTTCACTTCCGGCAGCATGCTGCGCGGGATGTCGAGCAGTTCGAGCAGCTCGCTGTCCCATTCGCGCGTATGGATGTTGAACAGCATCGTGCGCGATGCGTTCGTCACGTCGGTCACGTGCAGTTCGTGCTTCGTGAAGTTCCACACGAGCCAGCTGTCGACGGTGCCGAACGCGAGCTTGCCCTGGCGCGCCTTGTCGCGTGCACCCGGCACGTTGTCCAGAATCCAGCGGATCTTCGTCGCGGAGAAGTACGAGTCGATCGGCAGGCCGGTCTTCGCGCGCACCTTCGCTTCGAGGCCCTGCTTCTTCAGCGAGTCGCAGAAGTCGGCCGTGCGGCGATCCTGCCAGACGATCGCGTTGTAGACGGGCTGGCCCGTCTCGCGATCCCAGACGATGGTCGTTTCGCGCTGGTTCGTGATGCCGATCGCGGCGATCGACGTGCCGTTCAGGCCCGTGCGCGTGACGGCTTCCGCGGCGACGCCGGCTTGCGTCGACCAGATTTCCTGCGGGTCGTGCTCGACCCAGCCGGGTTGCGGGTAGATCTGTTCGAATTCCTTCTGGGCGATCGATACGATGTTGCCCTGGCGATCGAACAGCATCGCGCGGGAACTCGTGGTGCCCTGGTCAAGCGCGAGGATGTACTGGTCCTGCATGTCTCTCATCTCCATCCGTGGATTGGCTTAGTTGTGATGCGCGCCGCATGTGGGGCGGCGCGTCGGTGAATCAACGTCGGTCAGGCAAAACTACCATTGCAACTGCATTCGGATCACGCATGCGGCGCATGCGCGGCGGCGAACCACGCATCGACCGCGGCGGTCACCGCGTCGAGCGTGCCGGGCGCGACGTGCAGGCCGAGCTTCGAGCGGCGCCACAGTACGTCCTGCGCGCAGGTCGCCCATTCGGCATCGCGCAGGTAGCGCAGTTCGGCGTCGTGGATGCCCGGCGCGATTTCGGCGCCGAGATCGGCGAGCGACTTTGCGCCGTCGACCACGCGCTCCGCACGCGTGCCGTACGCACGTGCATAGCGGCGCGCGAGCGCGGCGGGCAGCCACGGATGGCGTTTCGCGAACGCGCTGGCGAACCCGTCGAACTTCGCGTCCGCGATGTCGCCGCCCGGCAGCGCGACGCCGGCCGTCCAGGTCTTCGCATCGCGGCCGAGCGCGCGGCACAGCATGTCGCCGGCTTCTTCCGCGAGCTTGCGGAACGTCGTGATCTTGCCGCCGAACACCGACAGCAGCGGGGCGCCCGCGCCATCGTCGAGTTCGAGGCGATAGTCGCGCGTGACGGCCGATGCGTTCGCCGCGTTCTCGTCTTCCAGCAGCGGGCGCACGCCCGAATAGGTCCAGTGCACGTCGGCCGGCGAGATCTTGCGCTTGAAGTAGCGGTTGATCGAATCGCACAGGTATTGCGTCTCGTCGCGATCGATCGCGACCTTCGCGGGATCGTTCGTGTATTCGACGTCGGTCGTGCCGATCAGCGTGAAGTCGTGCTCGTACGGAATCGCGAAGATGATCCGCTTGTCCGGATTCTGGAAGATGTACGCGTGATCGTGATCGAACAGGCGGTGCGTGATGATGTGGCTGCCCTTCACGAGCCGCACGCTATGATGCGCGCCGCGGCCGAGCGCGCCGTGCAGCACCTCGCCGACCCACGGGCCGGCCGCGTTCGCGATCGCGCGCGCATGCACGACGCGGATCGAACCGTCGGCGTGCTGCAGCCGCGCTTCCCATTCGTCGCCGCGGCGTTCGGCGGAAACGAGCTTCGTGCGCGTCAGGATCTCGGCGCCGCGCTCCTTCGCATCCATCGCGTTCAGCACGACGAGGCGCGCGTCGTCGACCCAGCCGTCGGAATACACGAAGCCGCGCTTGATCGAGTCGATCAGCGGCGCGCCGGCCGCATGGCGGCGCATGTCGATGCCGCGCGAGCCGGGCAGCAGCTCGCGTTTCGCGAGGTGATCGTAGAGGAACAGGCCGATGCGGATCAGCCAGGCCGGGCGCAGGTTCGGCATGTGCGGCATCACGAAGCGCAGCGGCCACATGATGTGCGGCGCGGCGCGCAGCAGTGTTTCGCGTTCCTGCAGCGCCTTGCGCACCAGCCCGAACTCGTTGTACTCGAGGTAACGCAGGCCGCCGTGAATCAGCTTCGTGCTGGACGACGACGTGTGCGACGCGAGGTCGTCCTGCTCGCAGAGCATGACCGACAGGCCGCGGCCGGCCGCATCGCGCGCGATCCCCGCGCCGTTGATGCCGCCGCCGACGACGAGCAGATCGTAGCGATTCGGTTGGGTCACCTGCTGTCCTTATCGTCTGTTGAAATAGGGTGAACATGAAATGTTCGAATTCGAAATTTAACGAACGAAATCGAAAAAGTAAAGTTCGAAAAAGCGGGGCCAGTAGCGCGTGACCCGATCCCGGACGATACTGGCGGAATCGACCGTTTCGCGAGGTGAATCATGCGTATTGGGATGTGGGCCGGCGTGTGCGCCGTCCTTCTGGCGGGGTGCAGCGCGGGGATGCCGCCGCTCGCCGGCAACTGGCGGGCGCCGTCGTTCGTCGACCTGCAGACGTCGTGCGGCGGCGCGGCGCGCGACTGGGGCGCGGACGCGCAGCCGGTCTACTCGACGCTGTACGACGCCTATGTGGCGAAACGGTATCGCGGGCTGACCGAAGCGAACTATTGTGCGTTCGTAAACGAACTTTCGACCCACTATGTGGCGCCTGACGCGGCGGCACGCGCCGGCTGGATCGCCTATTTCAACGGTGCGCGCGCGCAGGCCATCAGTTGGCGGGCGGCGGTCGACCCGACGCTGCGCGGCGGCTGAAGCCGGTGGCGCCGAACGGGCAGAGGGAAGGCAGGAACGACCGCGCGGCCGGATTCCGGCCGCGCGATCAGGTTCAAGTCAGGGAACAGCGGGGCTTACGAATAGCGGTACTTGATGGATCGCAGCGCGGCGTCGCCGGTCTCGGTCACGCAGTATTTGCGTCCCGAGCCGAGCCCTTCCAGGCGGACGAGCTGCTGTTCGAGCAGGATGTCCAGTTCATCCCGATCCATGTCGCGCTGGTCAGGCGCGTCCTTCACAAGCAAGAGCGTGGCGAATTCATGCGGACTCAGCATCGTTCTCTCCGTGGCAATCAGACTGCCCGCGCGGCCGGCGCATACGCCGCCGCGCGATACCCCGCGAGGGTATGGCTTGGGGGGAAAAGCTGCATTCGCCGGCCTGCGATTCGCACCGCCCTGGCACAGGCGGATCGGCGAACGGGCCGGGGAACTGGAGTCTAGTCGAGTGCGCGGGCAAC
This sequence comes from Burkholderia sp. E168m22, assembly GCF_001319805.1. Classification (NCBI taxonomy): domain Bacteria; kingdom Pseudomonadati; phylum Pseudomonadota; class Betaproteobacteria; order Burkholderiales; family Burkholderiaceae; genus Burkholderia; species Burkholderia sp. E168m22. The sequence continues at coordinate 72,427 of NZ_BBSK01000038.1, read as the reverse complement.
GACAAATCGTGCCCCGTTAATTTTCCGTTTGACAGAAACGCACCCCACGAGCGGTCCGCGCGCGGCGCCAACTTCTTGATTTCACTTGAAGTTTCAGGTGCGGTGCAGCATCGCAACGGTCATTCCGCGACGTACACCTGCGTGCCGGCGGCGGCCACCGTGTCGGCCATTTCGGGCGGCAGCGGCTTGTCGGTGAAGAGCGCGTGCACCTGGCTCAGATGGCCCTGGCGCACCAGCGCCGGGCGGCCGACCTTCGAATGGTCGGTCACGAGGTAGACCGTGCGCGCATGCTGCATGATCGCCTCGGCGACGCGCACCTCGCGCGTGTCGAAATCGCGCAGCGTGCCGTCGGCCTCGATCGCCGACGTGCCGATGATCGCGTAGTCGACCTTGAACTGGCGGATGAAGTCGATCGCGAGCTCGCCGACGATGCCCTTGTCCCACGGTCGCACGATGCCGCCGGTGATCAGCACCTCGCAGTCGGGGTAGCCGCTCATCATCGACGCGACGTTCAGGTTGTTGGTGATCACGTGCAGCCCGTGATGCCGGTTCAGCGCGCGCGCGACTTCCTCGGTCGTTGTGCCGAGGTTGATGAACAGCGACGCCTGGTCGGGGATGTGCGACGCCGCGAGCGCCGCGATGCGCCGCTTCTCGTCGTGGAACATCCGCTGGCGTGCCGTGTACGACACGTTCTCCGAGCTGGTCGGCAGGCTCGCGCCGCCATGGTAGCGGCGCAGCAGGTTCAGGTCGGCGAGCCAGTTCACGTCGCGGCGGATCGTCTGCGGGGTCACCGCGAAGTGCGCGGCGAGATCGTCGACGGTCACGAAGCCGTCGCGCTGCACCCATTCGAGCAATTCCTGCTGACGCGCGTTGAGGGTGAGGCGGGGATCTCGGGTCATGGCTCGATGGTCGTGTCGTGAGACGGAGCGGGTATTGTAAGGGCGGTAACGGCGTTCGGCCGGCCTGCCCGCCGTCGGCGCACGCAATTCATGCGTGAATTGCATGGATTTATGTGACAAATGAATTTGCGCGATGGCGCTGATCGCGCTGCAATGGCGGATTGCCCGCTCGCGCGGGCACGTTCATTCAGCTTTCGACGAGGTGGTATCGATGAGTGGCTTCAACTGGCACAACCCGTATCCGACGACCCGCATTCCGGTGTTCGCGCGCAACGTCGTGTCGACGTCGCACCCGCTGGCCGCGCAGGCCGGGCTGCGGATGCTGTGGAAGGGCGGCAACGCGGTGGACGCGGCGCTGGCCGCCGCCGCCGCGATCACGGTCGTCGAGCCCGTGTCGTGCGGGCTCGGCGGCGATGCATTCGCGCTCGTGTGGGACGGCGAGCGGCTGTCCGGGCTGAACGCATCGGGCGTCGCGCCGGCCGCCTGGAACGTCGACTACTTCCGCAAGCGCCACGGCGAGGATGCGCGCGGCATCGCGAACAAGCCGACGCGCGGCTGGGACACCGTCACCGTGCCGGGCGTGATCGCGGGCTGGGAAGCGCTGCACGCAAAGTTCGGTTCGCTGCCGTTCGCGGATCTGCTCGAGCCGGCGATCGAGATCGCGGAGCGCGGCTATTCGGTGCCGCCGATCGTCGCGCACAAGTGGGCCGCGGCCGTTCCCGAACTGCAGGACCTGCCGGGCTTCGCCGACACCTTCATGCCGCGCGGCCGCGCGCCGCTCGTCGGCGAACGCGTGTGCCTGCCCGGTCATGCACGGACGCTGCGCACGCTCGCGAAGGACGGCGCCCGGGCGTTCTACGAAGGGGCGCTCGCCGAGCGGATCGCCGCCTTCGCGCGCGAAGGCGGCGGCGCGCTGACCGAAGCGGACCTGCGCGCGTACCGGCCGGAATGGGTCGAGCCGATCGGCAAGCGCTTCGGCCGCCACACGATTCACGAGATCCCGCCGAACGGGCAGGGCATCGCCGCGCTGATCGCGCTCGGCATCGCCGAGCATGCGGGCGTGACCGAATGGCCGGTCGACTCGGTCGATTCGCAGCATCTGCAGATCGAGGCGATGAAGCTCGCGTTCGCGGACGTCTATCGCTACGTCGCCGATCCGCGCGCGATGGAGCTCACGCCCGAACAGATGCTCGACGATGCGTATCTCGCCGAACGCGCGAAGCTGATCGATCGCGCGCGGGCCACACACTTCGCCGCCGGCCGTCCGCATTCCGGCGGCACGATCTACCTGTCGGCGGCCGACGAGCGCGGGATGATGGTGAGCTTCATCCAGTCGAACTACATGGGCTTCGGCTCGGGCCTCGTCGTCCCCGGCACGGGCATTGCGCTGCAGAACCGCGGGCACGGCTTCTCGATGGACCCGGCTTCGCCGAACGTCGTCGCGGGCGGCAAGCGACCGTTCCACACGATCATTCCGGCGTTCGTCACCGAGGAAGTCGACGGCCGTACCGAGGCCGTGATGAGCTTCGGCGTGATGGGCGGCGACATGCAGCCGCAGGGCCACCTGCAGACCATCGTCCGGATGCTCGGCTATGGCCAGCAGCCGCAGGCCGCGTGTTGCGCGCCGCGCTGGAAGGTCAACCGCGACTTCACGCTCGACGTCGAGGCGACGATGAACCGCGCGACCGTCGATGGGCTGGCCGCCCGCGGCCATACGATCAAGTCGATCGACGATCCTTACATGGATTTCGGCTCGGGGCAGTTCGTCTGGCGCCTCGATCCCGACGATCCGGAGCGCGGCTACGTGGCCGCGAGCGACAGCCGGCGCGACGGGCTGGCGGCCGGTTTCTGACGGATCGCTTCCAGCTTCCTATGCAGTTTCCCGGCATCACGGGCGGCCCGACGGCCGCCCGTTTTCATTTGGCGCGGCGCCTGCCATCGAACGCGCGCAAGCGGTTTGAAGGACTCATCTAACGAACGGCAACAGACGCCGTGGAACTGCGCCCGTCGGGTATGGTCAGTGCTCTGGAGCACGAACATCAAAGTCCGGCTAAGATGCCAAGATGGTTCGGCCGGACCGATTCACTATAAACGCAAGTAAAACGCCGCCTGCGGATCGGCTGGCGCCTGTGCCCCAGGCATGGGCCGGCCTCCGCGCGACGACTGGGAGCGCACTACCATGGACACCAAAACGACGCATGTGATGCCGTGGCGTATCGAGGACATCGACCTGAACCGGATCGATCGTCAGCGTGCGGCCGCGAACGAGGATCTGCTGCTGCTGCTGTGCGCGTCGTCGTTCATCGAGAGCGGCTCGGATCTCTATACGAGCAATCTGAGCGAATTCTTCAATGACGATCCGGAAGTCTCCGCATGGCTCAACAATGCATGGGAGCCCGAAGAATTGCAGCACGGGCGCGCGCTGAAGGCCTACATCGCGCACGTGTGGCCCGAGTTCGACTGGGATACCGCCTTCGCGAATTTCTTTGCCGAGTATTCGAAGACCTGCTCGGTCGAGGCGTTCGAGAAAACCCGCGCGCTCGAAATGGTCGCACGCTGCGTCGTCGAGACGGGCACGGCCACGCTCTATCGCGCGATCAACGAATGCTCGGACGAGCCGGTGCTGAAGGAAATCACCGACAACATCCGCACCGACGAAGTGCGTCACTACAAGCACTTCTTCAAGTTCTTCAAGAAGTACAACCAGGTCGAAGGCAACGGGCGGCTCGCGGTGCTCGGGGCCCTCGCGCGCCGCGTGATGGAAATCAAGAACGAGGATTCCGAGATCGCGCTGCGCCACGTGTTCGCGATCCGCTATCCGGATCGCGTCGGCGACAGCCAGTACAACCGCGAGCGCGCCGCGCGCATCAACTCGCTGGTGCGGCGCAACCTGTCGGCCGACATGTGCGTGAAGATGCTGCTCAAGCCGCTCGACCTGCCCGCGAAGATCCAGCCGGGCGTCCACTATCCACTCACGAAGATCACGCGGCACGTTTTCCTGCGCTGATCGCCGCGGCACGGCCCGGCGCGCGTATGCTGACGCATCCTCATCCGATCCGCGCCCGGGCCACGCCATCATGACCGATACCCATCGCCACGCGCTCGAACAATGGACGTTCGACACGTGGCCGTCCGCCGTCGTGTCGCTGTTCGACGGCACCGCACTCGAGCGTCATGCCGACCTCGCCGCGTCGCTGATCGTCGCGACCGACGACGGCCAGTTGCGCACGACGCTGCTCAGCGTCGGCGAGATCTATGCACACGATGCGCGCACGCTGCTGATCGCGCTCTGGCCTCAGTCGCGGGCGGCGCGCGCGATCGCGCAGCGGCGCACGGCCGCGTTGACGCTCGTCGCGGACGGCGCGTTCTTTCAGGCGCAACTGGAGATGGTGCCGCTCGAAGGGGACTTCGGCGGCCTGGCCGGATTCGCCGCGACGATCGCGCACGGCGATGCGCAGCGGGTCGGCTATGCGCGTCTCGCGACCGGCGTCACGTTCACGCTGGAAGGGGAGCGCGCCGCGGTGCTCGCACGCTGGCAACGCCAGATCGAGCACCTGCGGCGCGCGGCCGCGCGGCTTCAGTGACCGCGCTGGCCGCTGCGCGACGAACGGTTGCGGTTCGGATGCGCGGCGTTGCCGCTTGCCGGGCGGGCGCCGTTGCCGCCACCTGCCGGACGTCCGCCGTTGCCGGCGGCGCCGCCTTGCGTGCGCGGCTTCGCGGCCTTCTGCTGCGCTGCAGCCTTCGGTTGCCCGGCCTTCGGTTGCGCGTTGCCGTCGCGTTTCGCGGCCGGCTGGCCTGAGCCGCCGGCACGCGGCTGGCGATTGCCGCCACCACTGCCACCGCCGCGCGGTTGCTGCTGCCCGCGGCGTTGCTGGATCGGCTCCGGCTTCGCGTTCGGATCGGGTTCGAAGCCCGCGATCACTTCCTGCGGGATCTCGCGCTTGATCAGCCGCTCGATGTCGCGCAGCAACTGCTTCTCGTCGACGCACACGAGCGACACGGCTTCGCCGGTCGCGCCCGCGCGGCCCGTGCGGCCGATGCGGTGCACGTAATCCTCGGGCACGTTCGGCAGATCGAAGTTGACGACGTGCGGCAGCTGGTCGATGTCGATCCCGCGCGCGGCGATGTCGGTCGCGACGAGCACCTGCAGCGTGCTGTTCTTGAACTCGGCCAGCGCGCGCGTGCGGGCCGACTGGCTCTTGTTGCCGTGGATCGCCATCGCGCTGATGCCGTCCTTCGTCAACTGCTCGGCGAGCCGGTTCGCGCCGTGCTTGGTGCGCGTGAACACGAGCACCTGGAACCAGTTGTGTTCGCGGATCAGGTGCGTGAGCAGCTCGCGCTTGCGGTCGCGGTCGACCGGGTGGATCTTCTGCGCGACGCTCTCGGCGGTCGTGTTGCGGCGGGCGACCTCGATCAGCGCGGGCGAGTCGAGCAGGCTGTCGGCGAGCGCCTTGATTTCATCCGAGAAGGTCGCCGAGAACAGCAGGTTCTGACGCTGCGGCGGCAGCTTCGCGAGCACCCGCTTGATGTCGTGGATGAAGCCCATGTCGAGCATCCGGTCGGCTTCGTCGAGCACGAGGATGTCGAGATCCGACAGGTCGATGGTCTTCTGCTGCATGTGGTCGAGCAGGCGGCCCGGCGTCGCGACGACGATGTCGACGCCGCGCTTGAGCGCATCGATCTGCGGATTGATGCTGACGCCGCCGAACATCACGGTCGAGCGCAGCTTCAGGTACTTGCTGTACGCACGGACGCTTTCCTCGACCTGGGCGGCGAGTTCGCGCGTCGGCGTGAGGATCAGCGCGCGCACCGCGCGCTTCGCGCCACGGTGCTCGGCGTAGAACGTGTGCAGGCGTTGCAGGATCGGCAGCGTGAAGCCGGCGGTCTTGCCGGTGCCGGTTTGTGCGCCGGCGAGCAGGTCGCCGCCGCCGAGGACGGCCGGGATCGCCTGCTGCTGGATCGGAGTCGGCGACGTATAGCCGAGCTCGTTGACCGCCTTGACCAGCGGTTCGGCCAGGCCGAGAGATTCGAAAGACATAGATACCACTCTTGAGTTTTATGATCGGCGATGCAGCGCGCGGCCCGCGCGGCAAACCTGCATCGCTAAACAGCCAAAAAGCAAAAGGGCGCGGCCGCGGTTTCCCGCAGCCGCGCCCCGTTTGTGTGAGCCGCTTCTTAGTCGAGCGGCGCGGAACGCAGGTCGCTCACCTGTTGCGGCGAGATCGGCGTACCGTTGTTACCCCAAGACATCCGGATATACGTGACGACCGCCGCGACTTCCTGGTTCGACAGCGACTGCGCGAACGGCGGCATCCCATACGGACGCGGATTCTTGAACGTGCTCGGCGGGTAGCCGCCATTCAGCACCATGCGGATCGGGTTGACTGCCGATTCCATCATGATCGAGTGGTTGCCCGCGAGCGGCGGATAGGCCGGCGGCTTGCCGGCGCCGGTTTCGGCGTGACAGGTCGCGCAGTTGTCCGCGTAGATCTTCTTGCCCTGGTCGAACAGCGCGTTGCCGAACTGCTTCGACGGCTCGTACTGCATGTTCTTCGGCGCTTCAGCCTTCTGCGGGATCGACTTCAGGTACGTCGACATTGCGCGCGTATCTTCGTCGGTCATGTACTGCAGGCTGTTGTGGACCACGTCCGCCATCGGGCCGAATACCGCACCCTTCTGCGACACGCCGGCCTGCAGCAGGTCGGACAGCTCCTGCACGTGCCAGTCGCCGAGGCCGAGTTCCTTGTCGTTCGTCAGCGACGGCGCATACCAGTTCTGCAGCGGGATCAGGCCGCCGGCGAACGCCGACGAGCTTACCGGGCCGCCCATCATGTTGATCGACGTGTGGCACATCGAGCAGTGGCCGAGGCCTTCGACCAGATACGCGCCGCGGTTCCATTCGACCGACTTCGTCGGGTCCGGCTTGTATTCGCCTTCCTTGAAGAACAGCGTGCGCCAGCCGATCAGCAGGTTGCGGTTGTTGAACGGGAACTTCAGTTCGTGCGGACGGCTCGGCACCGACACCGGCGCGACCGAACGCAGGTACGCGTAGATCGCGTCCGAATCGGCGCGCGTGACCTTCGTGTAGCTCGCGAACGGGAAGCCGGGGTACAGCAGGCTGCCGTCCTTCGAGCGACCCGTGTGCATCGCGCGGTAGAAGTCGTCCGACGTCCACTTGCCGATACCGTTCTGGTCGTCCGGCGTGATGTTCGGCGTGTACATCGTGCCGAACGGCGTCGCCATCGGCAGGCCGCCCGCGAACGACTTGCCGCCGCGCACGGTGTGGCACGCGATACAGTCGCCGACGCGCGCGAGGTACTCGCCCTTCTTGATCAGCGCGGCCTGGTCGGCCGGCGTGGCCGCGACGGCAGCAGCGCCGTGCAGCGTGTCGTTGCCCGGCCACAGGACCGGCACGAGGGCGGCAGCCGCGACGATCGCGACGGCCGAGAGTGCAAACAGGGACTTGCGTTTCATTGTGTCTGTCTCCCTTGCCTTATTGCGGTTCGCTGCCGCAGGCGAGCGGAGTCTTCATCGAACGCGCCGGGGCCGGCACGGGGTTGGCGGGCGCCGGTTGCGCGGCGAGCCATGCGGTCACGGCCGTCACGTCTTCGTCGGAAAGCTTCGCGGCGATGTCGTGCATGCAGTCGGGCGCCTTCGCGTGGCGGTTGCCCGAGCGCCATGCGCCGAGCTGCGCGCTCAGGTAATCGGCGTGCAGGCCGACGAGGCCCGGGATCGCCGGCTGCATGCCGGTCAGGCCCGCGCCGTGGCAGGCCACGCAGGCGGGCAGCTTGCGGGCCGGGTCGCCCTGCGTGACGAGCTGCTTGCCGCGTGCGAGCGTCGCGGCCGGCAGCGTCGACTTCGCCGGCGTCGGGTACGGCGGACGTTCGGCCGAGAAGTGCTCGGCGATTTCGCGCAGGTAGTCGTCGTTCAGGTACGTCAGCAGATAGTTCATCGGCGGGTACTTGCGCCGGCCGTCACGGAAGTTGACGAGCTGGTTGTACAGGTACTCGGCCGGCTTGCCGGCAAGCCGCGGGAAATAGTCGTTGTCCGTGCCCTGGCCGTGGACGCCGTGACATGCGGTACAGCCGCGCACGCGCTCGGCCATGGTATCGGGTGCCTTGAGCGGCGCCTGCTGGGCGTGCGCTTGCTCCGTGGGCTTGGTCTGCGCTTGGGCAGCGCTCATAAGGCCCGCGCCGCCGATCATCAGAACGGCGAGCAGCGGACGGAAGAGGCGTCTTGAAGACACACGAGACTCCATGTTTATTCGTCGGGGACCTTGTCCGGGCTACGATCGGCTCGGCGCATGGACGGCAGGACAGCCGGGCTGCTGCGACGCGGCATTCTATCATCGATGGGTAATGACGGCTATTTGACGAAAGGACATCGGTTCCTGTCCGTTTGCGACTTGCGACAATTTGACGCGCATTGCGGTCGGGCCGTGTGAACCGGCGTGCGTTTTCACCATCGAAGACCGTACACTCGCGGGTCGCGCGGCGCCGCCTCCGCCGCAGGTCCAGTCATTTCTCCCGTTTCCGGATTCATCGATGACGTTTTCTACCGTGCCGTTGCCTTCCTCACGCTGTCCGTCCCGCTGTCCGTCCCCTCGCAGCCGCCCTGCCGGCCTGCCGCTTGCGGGAGGGTGTGCGCGATGAAGTTCGACAGCTTGTGGATCGGTCAGGTCGCACTCGCGGCGCTGATGGATGCGGCGTTCGCGATGGCGGTCGGCTCGGCGCTGCTCAAGGCGTGGCTCGGCAAGGACGGCGCGCGGCCGGTCGTCGCGCCGTCGCACCCCGCATGGCTGCGTGCGCAACATTCGCTGGTCGCGGCGGCGCTGGCGCTGGTGCTCGCCGATCTCGGCTGGCTCGTCTACGAGGCCGCGGCGATGAGCGGCGCGGGGCTTGGCGGCGCGTTCGCCGCGATTCCCGTGATGCTGATGCAGACGCACACGGGCTTCGCGTGGAGCGTCGCGTTCGCCGGCGCGGTGGTGCTCGCGTTCGTCGCGCTCGCGAAGCCGGACGGCCCGCTCGCGCATGCGGTGCTGTGGCTCGCGGTGATCGTGGTCGCGGCCGGCAAGGCCTCGCTCGGCCATGCGGCCGATAGCGGCGTGCTGTCCGCGGCGGTCGGCGTGCAGACGCTGCACCTGCTGGCCACCGCCGTATGGGGCGGCCTCGTGCTCGCGGGCGGGCTCGCGGTGCTGCCCGCGCTGGGGACGTCGGTCGCGCGCGGCGCGCTGATCCGTATCGGCCAGCACCTGTCGCGCACGTCGATCGTCGCGGTGGTGTTCGTGCTCGGCACGGGCGTGCTCAACGCGATCCGCGGGCTCGGCGGCTCGCTCGCGCCGCTCGACGGCAGCACGTGGGGGCGCGTGTTGCTGTTGAAGCTGCTGCTCGTCGCACTCGCGCTCGTGCTCGGCGGCCTCAACCGCTTCTCGGCGCTGCCGCGCCTGCGCCGCACCGCGTCGACCGAGGACGCGCACACGTTCCGCAACATCCTGCATCTCGAAGGGATGACGATGATCGGCGTGTTCGTCGCGGCGGCCGTGCTGTCGTTCAGCGTGCCAGGGTTCGCGGCGCTCGGCTGACGGCCGAACGGCGCGGCGCAGTGTAGGGCGCCGGCGCGCGCCGCGGATGCAAGAACGGCCGCCCTGCCGGGGCGGCCGTGTCGAACGCCTCGCGCGGCGCATGCCGCGCAACGCCTCTTTCTTATCTCACGCGTTCATCACCACTCGGCGACGCTGCCGTCCGCGTGACGCCACACCGGGTTGCGCCAGCGATGTCCCGTCTTCGCCATCTCGCGCACCTTCTCCTCGTTCACGTCGATGCCGAGCCCCGGGCCCTGCGGGATCGCGACGAAGCCGTCCTCGTAGCGGAACACCTCGGGGTTGCGCAGATAGTCGAGCAGGTCGTTGCCCTGGTTGTAGTGGATGCCCAGGCTCTGTTCCTGGATGAACGCGTTGTAGCTGACCGCGTCGAGCTGCAGGCACGCGGCGAGCGCGATCGGCCCGAGCGGGCAGTGCAGCGCGAGCGCGACGTCGTAGCTTTCCGCGAGCGTCGCGATCTTGCGGCACTCGGTGATGCCGCCCGCGTGCGATGCGTCCGGCTGGATGATGTCGACGTAGCCGCCCGCGAGGATGTGCTTGAAGTCCCAGCGCGAGTACAGCCGTTCGCCGAGCGCGATCGGCGTGTTGGTCTGGTTGACGATGTCGCGCAGCGCCTCGGCGTTTTCCGACAGCACCGGCTCCTCGATGAACATCAGCTTGTACGGATCGAGTTCCTTCGCGAGCACCTTCGCCATCGGCTTGTGCACGCGGCCGTGGAAGTCGACGCCGATCCCGACGTGCGGGCCGACCGCGTCGCGCACCGCCGCGACGTTCGCGATCACCTGTTCGACCTTGTCATAGGTGTCGACGATCTGCAGCTCCTCGGAGCCGTTCATCTTCACGGCCTTGAAGCCGCGCTCGACCACCGCGCGTGCATTGTTCGCGACGTCGCTCGGCCGGTCGCCGCCGATCCACGAATACACCTTGATGCGGTCGCGCACCTGGCCGCCGAGCAGCGCGTGCACCGGCACGCCGTGATGCTTGCCCTTGATGTCCCACAGCGCCTGGTCGACGCCCGCGATCGCGCTCATCATGATCGGGCCGCCGCGGTAGAAGCCTGCGCGGTACATCACCTGCCAGTGATCCTCGATCAGCAGCGGGTCGCGGCCGACGAGGTAGTCGGCCAGTTCCTGCACGGCGGCCTCGACCGTGTGCGCGCGGCCTTCGACGACCGGTTCGCCCCAGCCGATGATGCCCTCGTCGGTTTCGATCTTGAGGAACAGCCACCGGGGCGGGACGACGAACGTTTCGAGGCGGGTGATTTTCATGACGCGAGTCTCCATGATTGACCGGCGCGCCCGCGCGGGCGCGGCGCACGATCCGTGCTTTCGCGGTTATCCTAGCGTAGTCGAATAAAAAATAGTATTAATAGCATTAATGTGCAGATAGTGGGCAGTTCGCCCGACGGAGAACGATCATTCAACGCGACCTGCATGGACAGACGGCCTTCCGGCTCGCGACGGCGATCCTGCGCGGCGACTATCCGCCCGAATCGCTGCTGCCGAGGGAACCCGACCTGATGGAGATGTACGGCGTAAGCCGCACGGTGATGCGCGAGGCGCTGCGCACGCTGACGTCGAAGGGGCTGGTCGAATCGCGGCCGAAGGTCGGCACGCGCGTGCGGCCGCGCCGGGCGTGGAACCTGCTCGATGCCGACCTGCTCGACTGGTATGCGCGTGTCGCGCCGCCGCTCGCATTCGCGCTGAAGCTGCAGGAGATGCGCGAGATGATCGAGCCGCACGCGGCCGCGCTGGCCGCGCGAACCCATACGCCCGAAGCATTCGACGCGATCGACGGCGCGGTGCGCGCGATGGCCGCCGCGCGCAACGTCGACGAATGGGTGCGCGCCGATCTGCACTTTCACCTGAGCGTGCTGGAGGCCGGTGGCAACGAGCTGCTGGTGCCGCTCGGCGCGCTGATCGATCGCACGCTCGAGGCGCAACTGCAGTTGAATGCGCGCCGGGCGGACGTGTACAACGCGTCGCTTGCCGAGCATACGGCCGTCAGCGACGCGATTCGCGTGCGCGACGAGAACGGCGCTCGCCGCGCGATGGCGACGCTGCTGGCGGTGACGCGTGCCCGGATCGAGATGTCGTGACGGAAGCGGGCACGCGGCGCCGGTGCCGGCGCCGTGCCGTCAGGCGTTCGCGCAGCCGCCCGGCTTGTGGATCCGTTCCGTCGACGGCGGGTACTTCGCGAGCAGGCTCGCCGGTCGCCGCGGGCGCGCGACCAGGTCGCCGCCGCAGTTCGGGCAGCGGCCCTTCAGCACGTCGTCCGCGCAAGTCGCGCAAAACGTACATTCAAACGTACAGATGCGTGCTTCCTCCGAATCGGGCGGCAGGTCCTTGTCGCAGCATTCGCAGCCGGGGCGCAGTTCGAGCATGACGGTCTCCTGGGTCGGTGAGGGATGGCGCCGTCCGGACATTGCGGGCGACGCATGCGAGCGCTACTGTACGCGTTTGGATCGGCCCGGCCAACGGTGTCCCGCCGGGGCGCCGGCGACGTGCACGGGCTGCACCGGGAGACGACCATGCTTTATCGCGGAAGCTGTCATTGTGGAGACGTGACGTTCGAGGCGGAAGGCGACCTGCAGGGCGTGATGGCGTGCAACTGCTCGATCTGCCGGCGCAAGGGCGCGCTGATGTGGTTCGTGCCGCGCGATCACATGAAGCTGCTGACACCCGACGAGAATCTTGCCACCTACATGTTCAACAAGCACGTGATCCGGCATCGCTTCTGCAAGCGCTGCGGGATTCACGCGTTCGGCGAGGGCGTCGATCCGAAGGGCACCGCGATGGCCGCGATCAACGTGCGCTGCATCGACGGCGTCGACCTCGACGCGCTGCCCGTCACGCACTACGACGGCCGCTCGCACTGAGCGGCGCGCCGGTGCGGGTGCCTACCCGCCGCGATCAGGCGGTCAGGACGGCTGCACGGCCGCTGCATTCGCCGCAGGCGTTTCCGCCTGCGGCGCCGGCCCCGCGGTACGCGTGCCGGCGTCGGCCGGGCGTTCGATCAGCGGTGCGAGCGCCGGCGCCATCGACTTCAGCAACTGCACGGCCATCGCGCTCGTGAAGTCGTAGCGCGCCGCATACGGTTCGTGCGCGGTCGCCGTCAGCACGCCGAAGAACCGGTCGCCGATCGCGAACACGAAGGTGCCGCTGCGGTTGACCTTGCGCGACTCGATCAGCCGCGCGCCGCGCGCATAGACGTTGAAGCGCTGGTCGCCCGTCCCCGTCTTGCCGTACACGTCGAGCGTCTTGCCGTCCGGCAGCGTGAGCCCGCCCGCGAGGCGGCGCGCGGTGCCGTGGAGCACGACGTCGCGCAGCAGCGTGTGCGCCACGTTGACGATCTCCGGCGACAGCACCGGCTGCGGCTGGGCGGCCGCGCGCACGAAACGCGTTTCGTACGGCGTGCCCTTCGCGAAATCGAGTCGCGTGATCGTCTCGGTCGGCGCCTTCTGGCCACCGTTCGCGATCAGGCCGATCAGTTTCGCGAGCGCGTCGGGCTGGTCGCCCGATGCACCGATCGCGGCCGCATAGGACGGCGTCACTTCCGCGAACGGGTAGCCAAGCGCGCGCCACGACTTCGTGATCTCCGCATACGCGCGCAGCTCGACCATGCGGCGGATGCGCCGGTCCTGCGTCGCGTGGTAGCGGGTCTTGTACAGCCACGAATACGTGTAGAAACGCGTATCGCGGCTGTCGCGCTGAACCTCGGCGAGCGACGCGCCCGGGTGCGCGCGCAGGTAGTTGAGCGTCCACAGCGCGAGCGGATGGACGCTCGCGATATAGCCGCGGTCGTTGAGGTTGAAGCGGTCGATCGCGTACTTCGCGTAGAGCGCGGCGAGATCGTCGTCGGACAGCGTCGCGGCCGGCGTGCCCTTCAGTTGCGCGCGCATCTGCGCCGAGAACCACGCGAGAGACTCGTTCGGCGCGACGCTGCGCAGCACCGTCGCGAGCTTCGGCGGCGACTTGCGTACGTCGCGCAGCATCAGCGCGAGCGCGTCGTCGGGCGCCTTGCCCGCATAGCGCGTGTAGTAGCGCTTCACGTAGACCTGGCTTTCGCCGTCGACGAATTGCTGCAGGTAATGCTGGCGCTGCGCGGGATCGTTGAGCCACGACGACGACGGGCCGGCCGCCTGCAGCGTTTCATAGTGAACGATGTCGCGCATCAGCCGCACGAACACGAGGTTGACCGAGTGCTCGAACGCCGCGTGCAGCGTCAGGATGCGGCCGTTGTCCGACTTCTCGAAGTTGGAGAACACCTGCGCGCCGCCGCCCGTGTAGAACACGTCCGGGCTCGCCGAATATTTGCGCTCGACGGACGCATCGAGCATCGCCTGCAGCGAGCGGTCGCGCGTATGCGACAGATAGTCGAGCGCCCAGCGCGACAGCCCGTCGATCGGATCGGGCTTCACGCGCGCCAGCTCCGCGTTCGACAGGTTCGCATAGCGCGCATGGAGGTCGGAGACGATCTGCAGGTACGTGATCAGCGTGCGCAGCTTCGCGGTCGAGCCGAGGTTGATGCGGCCGCCGCGATTCACGTCGAACGGCTGGTTCACGCTGTCGGTCTGCACGCGCAGCATGTTCGCGCCGTTGCGGTGCTCGTACAGCGTGAAGCTGTACGTGAGGTGCGACGGGTCGTCCTTCGGCGCGAGCATCTCGAAACCGTACAGGCCGGCGGCCTGCGCACCGTCGCGCGTCGACGCCCGCGCGAGCCGCTCGGCGACCGCCTGCTGCACGCCGTTGTCGAGCGTGCTGGTGGCCTGCAGGTCGAGCTGGTCGAGCTGGTACAGGTCGCTGATGCCCAGCGCCGACAGCAGCGATGCGCGCGCGGAGGTGACGGCCTTGCGCGACACGAACGACTGCACGCGCGCGGCGGCCGGCGGCGCGCTGCGTTCGATCTGCGCGGCGAGCGCGGCATCGCGCAGCGCGGGCGAGATCATGCCGCCGTTGGACAGCAGCCGCAGGTAGCTGTCGGTCAGCTTCTGCAACGCCGGATAGCCGCGGTTGAGGAAGTACGACGGCGCGCGCTGCGCGATCAGCAGCGACAACACTTCGCGGAACGTCTTGCCTTGCTGGTCGACGTTGTCGCCGGTCGTCGGCGCGGACAGGATGCGGTTCACGTCGTTGAAGTCGCGGCCATACCACGCGGCGAGACCGTCGCCGATGCCGGTGATTTCGCCCACGTGCGGCCGCGCGGCGAGCGGCACCGAGTTCAGGTAGCGCACGACGATCGTGCGGCGCGCGAGCATCGTCTGCGGACCGTTCAGGTAGGCGCGCACCGACGCGGACGCGATCTGCCGCAGCTTTTCGGGCGGCGTCGCGGTGCGGCCCTCGGGAGAATGGCGGAATTTCTCGATCTGCGTCGCGAGCGTGCTGCCGCCCGGGCGCGCCTGATGGCGGTTGACGACGTGCAGCGCCTGGTCGGCGAGCGCGCGGCTGAAGCGCCCCCAGTCGATCGCCGGGTTGCGGTTCGGTTCGTTCCCGTCGAGCAGGTAGCGATCCTCGATGAACAGCAGCGAATCGGTGATCACGCGCGGCACCGTGTCGAAGTCCGCGTAGACGCGCTGCGGAAACACGGTCGCGAACAGCGGCGAGCCGGTCGAATCGAACAGCATCAGGCCCGTCTGGTCCTTCTCTTCATAAGGAAGGAACAGCCCGCGCTCGCCGAGCGCCAGCATCCGCTGCGAATCGCGCGCCTGCTCGCTGACGACGAAGCCGCGCGAGAGCAGCCGCTGCTGGAACGCGGGGATCATCGCGTAGCCGAAGCGCTGGTCGTACGGGCCGTTCGCGGGGAAGCGGATGTGATCGCTCGGCCCCGCCTCGACCGTATAGCCGACGTCGCGGGTGAGCTCGGACAGGTAGCGCGCCTGCAGCCGGGAGGTTTCGATCTCGGTCTGCACGAGCCGCGCGACGATCGCGAGCGCGATCAGCAGTGCGGCGAGCAAGGACCACTTGACCCACGTCCACACCGAGGCGGGACCGGTCACGCGCGGCAGGATACGATTCAGCGGCCGATTCATGGCGGCGTCTCCCTGAGGGCGCGGTTATCCGGCCGCACCCCATTAAGGATTAGTGTAGTCCTCCGCGGCGGGCTGCCAAGAGCGGTCGACTACCGAGATGCGCCGGCGCAACAGGCGTGCCCATACCCGCCGGGTGACGGGTCGACGGCCGTGGGAGCGCCTGCCGGCGCGCCGCCGCGGCCGGGTGCGGGGCGAGTGCGGCTCGAGCGGGCGACCGCGAATCGGCGTGAAAAATCGTGCGCGATGCCGTCCTGCATTCAACTGACGAAATGGTCGATCAGGTGATCGACGAAAAGTCGGGCCTTGCGCGGAAAGTGCCGGCGGCTCGGGTACGCGACGTTCATCTCGAGGGCCTCGAGCCGATAGCCGGGCAGCAGCGCGAGCAGCCGGCCGTCGTCGAGATCCGACTTGACGAGGAAGTCGGGCAGGACCGCGATGCCCATGCCGGACAGCGCCCAGTTCCGGATCAGCCCGACGTTGTTCGACGACGCGGACTTGTTCGGGCGTACGGTGATGCGCGTCTGGTCGTGATCGAACGACAGGTATTCGCCCATGAAATCGGCATGGAACGCCAGGCAGGCGTGCGACGCGAGATCCTGCGGATGCGCGGGCGTGCCGTGCCGCTCGGCATATTGCGGTGCGGCGCAGACGAGCTGCCTAAGCCGCGTGAGCGGGCGCTTCACCAGCGTGTTGTTGCTGATGTGCTGGGACAGCAGCAGCCCGACGTCGAAGCCCTCCGACACGAGATCGACGTGACGGTCCACGATCGTGACTTCCGGCACGATGGCCGGGTGGCGCATCTTGAACGCATCGATGGCCGGCGCGAGCACGTGCATCCCGAACATGACCGGCGCGGCGATTTTCAGCGATCCGATCGGTTCGTGGTGCATCGAGGCGATCGTGTCCTCCACCCGGTCGATTTCGTCGATCACGTGACGTATCTGCGCCAGATAGAGGTGGCCTGCGTCGGTCAGCGACAGGCTGCGGGTGGTGCGATTCAGCAGGCGTGCGCCGAGCCGGTCCTCGATGCTCATGACGAGGCGGGTGGCCGACGAGTTGGAGATGTTCAGTTCCGTGGCGGCGCGCGCGAAACTGCGAAGTTCGGCGACCTTGACGAATAGTCGCATCGGTAGGAGTTCATCCATTTTTTTATCGATAAACAGAAAGCGTTGATTGAATTCTATCTATCGGCTTGCTTGATTTTAACGGCCTGTTTTCATGAATGTTTATTGTGGAGCCGCGTATTTATCGGGTATGCGAACGGCCGGAGAATGATGGGCTTTGAGATGTGAGGGGCGTCGAATGAATGATTCGAGGCGAATTGCCATTAAAACTTTTTGATGTATTTGTATTTAGTAATTGTACGAAAATCTAGGCTAATTTTTGGGTTAAAGCATCAGACATTATCGATGCGACGGCATGCCGAACCGGATGCGTCCCTGTCGCCATGGCAACGTCGCGCGATCGTGCCGGCACGAGCCTCGACGGAACAGTGGATCGGGTAGCCGCAGGCGATCGGGTTCGGCGCATCGCGGCGCGTGAACACGCCGTGGCGCCGAATCGCCATGCGCGGCGAATACCTGATGGAGCGACCGGCCGATGCGGAAGGCACGTGTCGCGGCCGCGGCGAGCGGTGATATGCTCGCGGGACGCCCGCGACCGACGGGCGGTTTCACGATGCCCGTGCGCGGTTGCGTTGCGCGGCGTTTCCGAGGGAAGAACCGACATCATGAGCCGCAAATTCATTCTGAAGGGCGACACGACCGATCACGGCGGCGTCGTGCTCGAAGGGATCGCCAATTCGTCGTTCGACGGGCGCGAACTCGCGTATCTCGGCGCAGCCGTGTTCTGCGCGGCGTGCAAGTCGCCGGGCGTGATCGTATCGGACGGCGGCGAGCGCACGATGACCGTGATGGGCAAGGTCGTCGCGCTCGAACACGACCTGTGCCAGTGCCAGTGCACGCCGCTACCGAAACTGATCCCCTCGCAGGCAACCGGGACGATCTCGGGGTGACCTTCGCCGCGCGACGGCGCTCGTCAGCCGCGCGACATCGAGACCCCGACGCCCGCCGTCAGACGCTGCCTTCGGTTTCGATCACGAGGATGCGCGCGGCGCCGAGCGGATGCGCGACGTGCTCGGTGCCGACCGTCGCATGGAAGACGTCGCCCGTTTCGAGCACCGTCGCGTGCTCGACGCCCGCTTCGCGGTAGCGCATCTCGACGCGGCCGTCGAGCACCGCGAACACCTCCTCGCCGTCGTTCACATGCCAGCGATACGGCTCGTCGGTCCAGTGCAGCCGCACCGTGATGCCGTTCAGGGTCGCGATGTCGAGGGCGCCCCACGCGCGGTCCGCCGTGAATGCGGCACTCCGGATGATGTTCATCGAGGTGTTCTCCGGCACGCGCGTGCGCTGCTTTCCAGTGATTTTTCCGGCATCCGCATCTCCCGTTCCGCATTCAGCGCGACGTGGCGCGCAGCGCCTGCTCGATGATCTGCTTGCGCTTCGCGAAGCCGGCGGCCGAACGTTCGGTGACGCGCTTCACGACCGCGGCCGGCGCGGTATCGGGCGAGCCCGCGTCGAACGGCGGCGCGGGCGCATATTCGAGTTGCAGCTGGATCGCCTGCGCGGCTTCGTCGCCGACCAGCTCCGCGGCGATCGTCAGCGCGAAGTCGATGCCGGCCGTCACGCCGCCGCCCGTGACGAGGTTGCCGTCACGCACGACGCGCTCGCGCACGGGTATCGCACCCAGCGGTTCGAGCAGCGCGTGGAACGCCCAGTGCGTCGTCGCGCGCCGCCCGCGCAGCAGGCCCGCCACGCCCAGCAGCAGCGAGCCCGTGCAGACCGACGTCACGTAGCGCGCGGTGGCCGCGCGCTGCTGCACGAACGCGATCGTTTCGGCATCGAGCAGCAGTTCGTTGATACCGATGCCGCCCGGGATGCAGATCACGTCGAGCGGCGGGCAGTCGTCGAACGTACAGGTCGGCGCGAGCGCGAGGCCGCTGCTCGACGCGACCGCGTCGCGGGACTTCCACACCAGATGGACGGTTGCGTCCGGCAGCGACGCGAGCACGTCGTGCGGGCCGGTGAGGTCGAGTTGCTGGACGCCCGGAAAGACGAGAAGGCCGATATGCAGGGTCATGCGAAGGCTCCGAGAGGGAAGGGGCGCGCCGTTCGGCACGGGATGGACAGGTCGATTCTAGGCGCGTAGTGTTTGGCGAAATTGCCATATCACCCACGTTTTCAGCCAATCGCCATGCCTGCCGCCGCCCCGCGTTCGATCCTGGTCCTCGCGTTTCCCCGTGCCCAATTGCTCGATGTGACGGGCCCGTTGCAGGTGTTCGCGTCCGTCAACGAGCTCGCGCTGGAGCGCGGGCAGCCGGCGCCGTATGCGCCGCGCGTCGTGGCCGTCGAAGCGGGGCCCGTCGAGACGTCGTCGGGCCTCGTCGTGATGGCCGAGTCGCTGCGCGCGGCCGCGCGCCGTCCCGACACGCTGATCGTCGCCGGCGGCAAGGGCGTGCACGCGGCGTCGAAGGACGCGCGGGTGGTGCGCTGGGTGCGGCAGCAGGCCGGGCGCGCGCGGCGCGTGGCGTCGGTCTGCACCGGCGCGTTCCTGCTCGCCGAGGCCGGCCTGCTCGACGGGCGGCGCGCGGTCACGCACTGGGCGCGCTGCGACGAATTCGCGGCGCGCTACCCGAACGTGCGTGTCGAGCCCGATCCGATCTTCATCCGCGAAGGCGCGCTGTGGACGTCGGCCGGCGTGACGGCCGGCATCGATCTCGCGCTCGCGCTGGTCGAGGAGGACCTCGGGCGGGCGACCGCGCTCGACGTCGCGCGCGAACTCGTCGTATTCCTGAAGCGCCCGGGCGGGCAGGCGCAGTTCAGCACGATGCTGTCGATGCAGCGCACCGCCGACCGGTTCGGCGAGCTGCACGCGTGGATGGCCGAGCACCTGACGGCCGACCTGTCGGTGCCCGCGCTCGCCGAGCGCGTGAGCATGAGCGAGCGCAGCTTCGTGCGCCACTATCGCGCGGAAACCGGCCGAACGCCCGCGCGTGCGGTCGAGCAGATCCGTGTCGAGGCCGCGCAACGCCTGCTCGGCGAAACGACATGGCCCGTCAAGCGGATCGCCGGGCGTTGCGGCTTCGGTTCGGAGGAGACGCTGCGGCGCAGCTTCGTGCGCGTGCTGGGCGTATCGCCGCAGGGATATCGCGAGCGGTTCGTGCGGTGACGTGCGACGAATGAGCGGAGCCGCGGCGGCCGCTACCCGGAACTGAACGGAAACCGGTCGGTTTCCAGTCCGAAGTGTCGAAACTATTCAGGATCGGAGAACAATAGGCGGGGGCTTGTGCCGTGCCCGCCGCGCGCTCTATTCTGTCCCGTTGGCGATTCGAAGGGGGAAGCAGCATGGACCGCATCCAGGCAATGGAGGTTTTTACCCGCGTGGTCGACGCGAACAGCTTCACGCGGGCGGCCGACACGCTCGCGATGCCGCGCGCATCGGTGACGACCATCATCCAGAATCTCGAGGCGCTGCTCGGCGTGCGCCTGATGCACCGGACGACGCGCCGGTTGTCGCTGACGCCGGAGGGCGCCGCGTACTACGAGCATTGCATGAAGATCATCGCGGAGATCGCCGAGGCCGACGCGAGTTTCCAGGCCGGCAACCGCAAGCCGAGCGGCGTGCTGCGCGTCCACATGCCGAGTTCGCTCGGGCGGCGCGTCGTGCTGCCGTCGCTGTCGATCTTCCGGCAGCGCTATCCGGACATCACGCTCGAGCTGGGGCTGTCCGACCGCTACGTCGATCCGGTCGAGGAGGGCATCGACTGCATGATCCGGGTCGGGCCGCTCGAGGATTCGTCGATGGTCGCGCGGCGCATCGGGATGCTCAAGCGCGTGACGTGCGCGTCTCCCGATTACCTCGCCCGTCACGGCGAGCCGAACGAGATTGCCGATCTCGTCGAGCATCACGCGGTGAATTTTCGCTCGAGCCACGGCGCGCGGGCGATTCCGTGGGTGTTCATGATCGACGGCAAGCCGTTCGAGGTGCGGATGAACGGCAGCGTCACGGTCAACGACTCGGATGCCTACGTGACGTGCGGGCTCGAAGGCTTCGGGATGATCCAGCCGACGCTGTTCATGGTGCTGCCGCACCTGCTCGACGGCTCGCTGGTCGAGGTGCTGCCGGACAGCAATCCGAAGCCGAAGCCGATCTCGATCGTCTACCCGCACAACCGGCATCTGTCGCAGAAGGTGCGCGTGTTCGCCGACTGGATCGCGGAGGTGTTCGAGTCGACGCCGGCGCTGGAGGGCGGGGAGAACTGGCGGGGGAAGCTGCGGGCGGAGACGCCGGATACGCAGCGCGGAGCGGTGGTGGCGTAGTCTGGGCGCAGCGCGCGGCCTGAAGGCGGGCAACGCGCGCCGCCGCGTGCGCCCGATGAAGCAATGAAAAAAGCCGCTGTTTCGAAAGAAACAGCGGCTTTTCGCATTTGGTGGCGAATCAGGGATTCGAACCCCGGACCTGCGGATTATGATTCCGTCGCTCTAACCGACTGAGCTAATTCGCCGTGAAGACTTGAATTATGTCGATCGGCCGGTCAGCTGTCAATACCTTTTTCCATCTTTCCCGAAAAAAGTTGCCGACGGTCCGTGCCGGCCTCCATCGCGGGCGGGAGCCGGGCGCCGGAAGGCGATCCTCCGTCGGCCCTCCCCCGCCGCGGACCCGACATCAATCCTGCGCGTAGATGTCCGAGTCCTTCGTCTCCTTGACGAACAGCAGGCCGATCACGAACGTGGCCAGCGCGATCACGATCGGATACCAGAGCCCCGAGTAGATGTTGCCCTTCGCCGCGACGATCGCGAACGCAGTTGCCGGCAGGAAGCCGCCGAACCAGCCGTTGCCGATGTGATAGGGCAGCGACATCGACGTGTAGCGGATTCGCGTCGGGAACATCTCGACCAGCATCGCGGCGATCGGGCCGTAGACCATCGTCACGAAGATCACGAGGATCGTCAGGATCACGATCGTCATCGGCCAGTTGAGTTGCGCCGGGTCGGCCTTCGCCGGGTAGCCGGCCCCCTTCAGCGTCGACGCGAGGGTCTTGTCGAACGCCGCGCCCTGCGCCTTCGCGTCGGCCGCCTTGCCGTCGTAGGTCTGGATCACCGTGTCGCCGACCTTGATTTCGGCCAGCGTGCCGGCCGGCGCCGCGACGTTCTCGTAGTTCAGGCCGGCCTTCGCGAGCGCGCTCTTCGCGATGTCGCACGAGGTGGTGAACTTCGACGTGCCCACCGGGTTGAACTGGAACGAGCAGGTAGCCGGATCGGCGACGACCGTGATCGGCGCCTTCTGCGTCGCGAGTTCGAGCTGCGGGTTCGCGTAGTGCGTGAGCGCCTTGAACAGCGGGAAGTAGGTCAGCGCGGCGATCAGGCAGCCGGCAAGGATGATCGGCTTGCGGCCGATCTTGTCCGACAGCGAGCCGAAGAACAGGAAGAACGGCGTGCCGATCAGGAGCGCGATCGCGATCAGGATGTTCGCGCTGGCGCCGTCGACCTTCAGCGTCTGCGTGAGGAAGAACAGCGCGTAGAACTGGCCCGTGTACCACACGACCGCCTGGCCGGCCGTCAGGCCGATCAGCGCGAGGATCACGATCTTCAGGTTCTTCCACTGGCCGAACGCTTCGGTCAGCGGCGCCTTCGACGTCTTGCCTTCCGCCTTGATGCGCAGGAACACCGGCGATTCGTTCAGTTGCAGCCGGATCCACACCGACACCCCGAGCAGCAGGATCGATGCGACGAACGGCACGCGCCAGCCCCAGTTGCCGAACGCTTCCTCGCCGATGAACGTGCGCACGCCCAGGATCACGAGCAGCGACAGGAACAGGCCGAGCGTGGCCGTCGTCTGGATCCAGGCGGTGTAGAAGCCGCGCCGGTTGGCCGGCGCATGCTCGGCGACGTAGGTCGCCGCGCCGCCGTACTCGCCGCCGAGCGCGAGGCCCTGCAACAGCCGCATCGCGATGAAGATCACGGGGGCGGCGATGCCGATCGACGCGTAGCCCGGGAGGAAGCCGACCACGAACGTCGAGACGCCCATGATCACGATCGTCACGAGGAACGTGTGCTTGCGGCCGACGAGGTCGCCGAGCCGGCCGAAGACGATCGCGCCGAACGGCCGCACCGCGAAGCCGGCGGCGAAGCCGAGCAGCGTGAAGATGAACGCGGCGGTCGGATTGACGCCGGAGAAGAAGCTCTTGCTGATGTAGGCCGCGAGCGAGCCGGCCAGGTAAAAGTCGTACCACTCGAACACGGTGCCGAGCGACGACGCGAAGATCACCTTCTTCTCTTCGCCCGTCATCGGCGAGTGCGAAATTTGCCCGCCTAACGTTGCCATGAATCGTCTCCAAGTCCCTTGATATAGATGTGCGGCCGCCTTGGGAGGGGCGGGCCTGTCGACGATTATTGGCACGGAAACTTACGGCGCACTGACTTGCGCGTACAAAACGACTGCGCGTTAACCCGTGTCGAATCGGTCGCTTCGCGTGTCGATCGTGGCGTGAACGTCCGGTAAAGCGCCGGTTTCTGCGTATTGGCGCCGTGCCGTGGCGGCGCGCGTCAGGGTTAATCCGGGGCGGTATCGGTGAGCGGCAGGCTGATGCGCACCAGCGTGCCGGCGAGGCGCGGCGCGTGCTGGTAGACGTGATCGTCGAGCGTCAGCGTGCCGCCGTGCTGCGTGGCGATCTCGCGCACGATCGCGAGCCCGAGGCCGCTGCCGTCGCCTTCGCGGCCGAGGATCCGGTAGAAACGCTCGACGACGCGCTCGCGCTCGCCGGCCGGGATGCCGGGGCCGGTATCCTCGACTTCGAGATGCACGCGCCGCGCCGCGCGCTCGGCCCGCACGCGCACCGTGATGCGGCCGCCTTCGGGCGTATAGCGGATCGCGTTGTCGACCAGGTTGCCGAGCATCTCGCGCAGCATCACCGGGTTGCCGTCGACCTCGAGCGGCGCATCGTCGTCCGGGCCTTCGTACCCGAGGTCCATGCGTTTCGCGAGCGCGGCCTGCACCCAGTCGCGCACGGTGCGCCGCGCGAGCGAACCGATCTCGACCGGCTCGAACGTCAGCCCGCTCGCGCGGTTCTCGGCGCGCGCGAGCGCCAGCAGTTGCGTGACGAGCCGCGCGGCCTGCTCGGAGCTCGTCGCGATCTGCTCGAGCGAGCGCTGCACGTCGGGCGGCACCGGGTGGCGCAGCGCGAACTCGGCCTGCGTGCGCAGGCCCGCGAGCGGCGTCTTCATCTGGTGCGCGGCATCGGCGATGAAGCGTTTCTGCAGCGCCATGTTTTGTTCGAGGCGCGCGAGCAGGTCGTTGAACGACGTGACGAGCGGCTCGATCTCGGGCGGCGCGCGCTGCGCCTCGACGGGCGACAGGTCGTCGGGCCGCCGCGCGCGGATGTGCGCCTGCAGCGCGTTGAGCGGCGCGAGCCCGCGCGACAGCCCGAACCAGACGAGCAGGATCGCGAGCGGCAGGATCACGAATTGCGGCAGGATCACGCCCTTGATGATGTCGTTGGCGAGCGCATTGCGCTTGTCGAGCGTCTCGCCGACCTGCACGAGCACGGGCTGCGCGCCGCTCGTCTGCGGCAGCGCGACGGTCGTATACGCGACGCGCACGTCGTTGCCGCGCAGCAGGTCGTCGCGGAACACGACGACGCCCGGCGGCGGGCGGTCCTCGTCACGCGGCAGCGGCATGTCGGCCTCGCCCGCGACCAGCTCGCCGCGCGTGCCGAGCACCTGGAAGTAGACGCTGTCGATGTTGTCCGCGCGCAGGAAGTCGCGCGTCTGCTCCGGCAGCGTCAGCTCGGCGACGCCGTTGACCGGATGGATCTGGCGCGCGAGCACGTAGGCGTTGGTCTCGAGCGCGCGATCGAACGGGCTGTTCGCGATCGTCTTCGCGACGAGATAGGTGACGGCGATGCTCATCGGCCACAGCAGCAGCAGCGGCGCGAGCATCCAGTCGAGGATTTCGCCGAACAGCGAGCGCGGGCGCGGCGTTTCGGGCGATTCGGTCTCGTCGGGCGGCGCGAACGGGTTCTCGTAGCGCGCGTCGCGCGCCTCGTCGGCAGCCGACGACGGCGCGCCGGTCGGGTGGCGGGAAGGGGAATGGGCCGGCGTGGCCATCGCGGCGCCGCCCGGCGTCAGCGCAGCGGCGTGCCGGCCGCCGCGGGCTGGGGCGCCGCCGTGTCGGCCGGCGTCGCGGGCGCGACCTTCTCGAGGCAATAGCCGAGGCCGCGCACGGTCGAGATCCGCACGCCGCTCGGTTCGATCTTCTTGCGCAGCCGGTGCACGTAGACTTCGATCGCGTTGTTGCTGACTTCCTCGCCCCATTCGCACAGGTGATCGACGAGCTGTTCCTTCGACACGAGCCGGCCGATCCGCTGCAGCAGCACCTCGAGCAGGCCGAGCTCGCGCGCGGAGAGATCGAGCACGTGATCGTTCGCGTACGCGATGCGACCGACCTGGTCGAACGCGAGCGAGCCGTGGCGCACGACGGTCGGGCCGCCGCCGGCGCCGCGCCGGGTCAGCGCGCGCACGCGCGCCTCGAGCTCGTTGAGCGCGAACGGCTTGGCCATGTAGTCGTCGGCGCCGAGGTCGAGCCCCTTCACGCGTTCGTCGACGCTGTCGGCGGCGGTCAGGATCAGCACGGGGAGATTGGAATTGCGCGCGCGCAGGCGCTTGAGCACGTCGAGCCCGGACATTTTCGGCAGCCCGAGATCGAGGATCAGCAGGTCGAAAGTCTGCATCGACAGCGCGGTGTCGGCGTCGACGCCGCTCTTCACGTGATCGACGGCATAGCCCGATTGGCGGAGTGACCGGGTGAGGCCGTCCGCGAGTATGCTGTCGTCTTCGGCGATGAGAATTCGCATGTTGCTGACCGGTGCCGGCAGGGCGTTCGCGCCGGCGCGGCTGTCTCCGAAGTTATTCGTGCACAACGCTTTGCATTGCGGGCTTGCACAAAACACTGTTTTTTTATACAGTGTCTGCATTCGTGGGCAGCGCTTGAAGCGGGCGCGCCTCCAACAGACGCTGCTCATCATAGCAAAGGACGATTCATGGAAGATAGCAAGAAGGGCTCCGGGATGACCGCCGAGAAGAGCAAGGCGCTGGCGGCCGCACTCGCACAGATCGAGAAGCAGTTCGGCAAGGGCTCGATCATGCGCATGGGCGACGGCGAGGCGGCCGAGAATATCCAGGTCGTCTCCACGGGGTCGCTGGGTCTCGACATCGCGCTGGGCGTCGGCGGCCTGCCGCGCGGCCGGGTGGTCGAGATCTACGGTCCGGAATCGTCCGGTAAGACCACCCTCACGCTGCAAGTCATCGCTGAACTGCAGAAGATCGGCGGCACCGCGGCGTTCATCGACGCCGAGCACGCGCTCGACGTCCAGTACGCGTCGAAGCTCGGCGTGAACGTGCCGGAACTGCTGATCTCGCAGCCGGACACCGGCGAGCAGGCGCTCGAAATCACCGATGCGCTGGTGCGCTCGGGCTCGATCGACATGATCGTCATCGACTCGGTCGCGGCGCTCGTGCCGAAGGCCGAAATCGAAGGCGAGATGGGCGATTCGCTGCCGGGTCTGCAGGCTCGCCTGATGTCGCAGGCGCTGCGCAAGCTGACCGGCACGATCAAGCGCACGAACTGCCTGGTGATCTTCATCAACCAGATCCGGATGAAGATCGGCGTGATGTTCGGCAACCCGGAAACCACCACGGGCGGCAACGCGCTGAAGTTCTATTCGTCGGTGCGTCTCGACATTCGCCGGATCGGTTCGATCAAGAAGAATGACGAGGTGATCGGCAACGAAACCCGCGTGAAGGTCGTCAAGAACAAGGTGTCGCCGCCGTTCCGCGAAGCGATCTTTGACATCCTGTACGGCGAAGGTATTTCGCGTCAGGGCGAGATCATCGATCTCGGCGTGCAGGCGAAGATCGTCGACAAGGCCGGCGCCTGGTACAGCTACAACGGCGAGAAGATCGGCCAGGGCAAGGACAATGCGCGTGAATTCCTGCGCGAGAATCCGGAAATCGCACGCGAGATCGAAAACCGCATCCGCGAATCGCTCGGTGTCGTCAGCATGCCCGATGGCGTAGCCAACGAAGCCGAGGCGTTGGACGAAGAAGAGTAATGGTTGTGCGCCGAGGTCAGGCTGGCGAGCCGGAGGAGAGCGACGTGCCCGAAACGGCGGGTCGCTCCGGCCGGCGAGCCGGTTCCTCGGGCGCCGACCGGCGGGGCGCAGGCGGCAACGCCGCGAACCGCACTGCGACGAGGGCATCCGACGATGCCCTCGTTTCATTTGAGATTGCCGCACCGGACGATCCGTTCGACGACGACGAGTCGTTCGACGCGCATGATCGCTCCCGCCGTCGCGTGTCCGGTGTCCGCTTCCCGGGCGATCGCGCCCCGAGCAATCGCACAGCCGATGCGCCCGCGACGGAAGATGTCTATACGCGCAGCAGCCAGCATCCGCGCCGCACACGCCGCGCAGCCGGTGCGTCTTTCGGCGCATCTTCCAGCGGCGCTGCTTCGAGCGACGCGCCGGGCGCCAGCGAGCGCAAGTCGTCGAAGCCGCCGCGGTCGTTGAAGGGCCGCGCGCTCGGCTATCTGTCGAGGCGTGAATACAGCCGCGCGGAGCTCGCGCGCAAGCTCGCACCCTACGTCGACGAAGGCGAGTCCATCGAACCGGTGCTCGATGCGCTGGAACAGGAAGGCTGGCTGTCCGACGCGCGCTTCGCCGAGAGCCTCGTGCATCGTCGCGCGTCGCGTGTCGGCGTCGCGCGCATCGTCAGCGAGCTGAAGCGCCATGCGGTCGGCGACAGTCTCGTCGAAGAGGTGAATGCCCAATTGCGCGAGACCGAATTGACGCGCGCGCAGGCTGTCTGGCGCAAGAAATTCGGTGCACTGCCGCAAACGCCCGCCGAACGCGCGAAGCAGGCGCGCTTCCTGGCCGCGCGCGGCTTCTCGAGCGCGACCATCGTGAAGTTGCTGAAGGTCGGCGACGATTTCCCGATCGACGACTGAGCCGCCCGGTCGCGCGCGTGGCGCGCGATTTTGCTGCATTGCAACCGCTTCCGGACAGGCGGGAATACCCGCCGTCGCGGCAAACTGTCTCAAATACCCAATATGCTAAAATCCACGGGTTTTCCTCTTCGGCCTCAACCTCCAGCATGCCGCTATCCGAGCCCGTGCCCCGTCAGTTGCGACATCGACGCGCAATCCGAGCGGAAGCCTACGAGCGCGGCGACGGCTTGTGGGACATCGAAGCCTGCCTGACCGACCACAAGCCGCGCGATGTCGCGCTTGCGTCGGGCATCCGGCCCCAGGGTCTGCCGATCCACGAACTCTGGCTGCGCGTGACCATCGATCGTGACCTCAATGTCGTCGACGCCGAAGCGTCTTCGGAATGGGTGCCCTATCCTGGTCATTGTCAATCCGCCCCGCCCACCTATCGGGCCCTCATCGGGCTCAATCTCTTCCGCAATTTCCGCCGCAACGCGAACCGGCTGCTCGCCGGCGTCGCAGGCTGTTCCCATCTCACCGAACTGTGCGCCGTGCTGCCGACGGCCGCGATCCAGGCGTTCGCCGGTGACGTGTGGAACGTGCGCGAGGAGGGCGGCGAAGGGCCGGATCACGACGGCGCGCACGCCGAACCGCCTTTCCAGCTCGGCCGCTGCCGCGCGCTGCGATTCGACGGTGAGGTCGTGCGGCAGTACTACCCGCGCTGGTACGGCCCGATTCGGCCGGATCTGCCCGGTGAAGGCAGCACGAAGGAATGAACGGAAATCATTCGAAGAAGCGTCTTAAGCGACTTTTCATCCAACTCTCAGACTGAAGGGAATCACGCATGAAGATTCACGAGTACCAGGGTAAGGAAATCCTGCGGAAATTCGGAGTCGCGGTACCGCGCGGCAAGCCGGCGTTCTCGGTTGACGAGGCCGTCAAGGTGGCGGAAGAGCTCGGCGGCCCGGTATGGGTCGTGAAGGCTCAGATTCACGCGGGTGGCCGTGGCAAGGGCGGCGGCGTGAAGGTGGCGAAGTCGATCGAGCAGGTCCGCGAATACGCGAACCAGATCCTCGGCATGCAGCTCGTCACGCACCAGACCGGTCCGGAAGGCCAGAAGGTCAACCGTCTGATGATCGAGGAAGGCGCCGACATCAAGCAGGAACTGTATGTCAGCCTCGTCGTCGACCGCATCTCGCAGAAGATCGTGCTGATGGGCTCGAGCGAAGGCGGCATGGACATCGAAGAAGTCGCCGAGAAGCACCCGGAACTGATCCACAAGGTCATCGTCGAGCCGTCGACGGGCCTGCTGGACGCGCAGGCCGACGACCTCGCCGCGAAGATCGGCGTGCCGGCTGCGTCGATTCCGCAAGCGCGCGCGATCCTGCAAGGCCTGTACAAGGCATTCTGGGAAACCGACGCATCGCTGGCCGAAATCAACCCGCTGAACGTCTCCGGCGACGGCAAGGTCACCGCACTCGACGCGAAGTTCAACTTCGACTCGAACGCGCTGTTCCGTCACCCGGAAATCGTCGCGTACCGCGATCTGGACGAAGAAGATCCGGCTGAAATCGAAGCGTCGAAGTTCGACCTCGCGTACATCTCGCTCGACGGCAACATCGGCTGTCTCGTGAACGGCGCGGGCCTCGCGATGGCGACGATGGACACGATCAAGCTGTTCGGCGGCGAACCGGCGAACTTCCTGGACGTCGGCGGAGGCGCGACGACCGAGAAGGTCACGGAAGCGTTCAAGCTGATGCTGAAGAACCCGGACCTGAAGGCGATCCTCGTGAACATCTTCGGCGGCATCATGCGCTGCGACGTGATCGCGGAAGGCGTGATCGCCGGTTCGAAGGCCGTGAACCTGAACGTGCCGCTGGTCGTGCGCATGAAGGGCACGAACGAGGACCTCGGCAAGAAGATGCTGGCCGATTCGGGCCTGCCGATCATCTCGGCGGACAGCATGGAAGAGGCTGCGCAGAAGGTCGTCGCGGCTGCCGCAGGCAAGTAAGCACGCGCTAATGAACACGTAGGGCGGCGCGGTTTGCACGCGACGCCCATCGAACAGAGGTCAAAATACATGTCGATTCTGATCAACAAGGACACGAAGGTCATCACGCAGGGCATTACCGGCAAAACCGGTCAGTTCCATACGCGCGCCTGCCGTGAATACGCAAACGGCCGCGAAGCATTCGTCGCGGGCGTGAACCCGAAGAAGGCCGGCGAAGACTTCGAAGGCATTCCGATCTACGCGAGCGTCAAGGAAGCGAAGGCGGAAACCGGCGCGACCGTGTCGGTCATCTACGTTCCGCCGGCAGGCGCGGCCGCTGCGATCTGGGAAGCGGTCGAAGCCGACCTGGATCTCGCGATCTGCATCACGGAAGGCATCCCCGTCCGTGACATGATCGAAGTGAAGGACCGCATGCGTCGCGAAGGCCGCAAGACGCTGCTGCTCGGGCCGAACTGCCCGGGCACGATCACGCCGGACGAACTGAAGATCGGCATCATGCCGGGTCACATCCACCGCAAGGGCCGCATCGGCGTCGTGTCGCGTTCGGGCACGCTGACGTATGAAGCGGTTGCCCAGCTGACGGCACTCGGCCTCGGCCAGTCGTCGGCAGTCGGTATCGGCGGCGACCCGATCAACGGTCTGAAGCACATCGACGTGATGAAGATGTTCAACGACGATCCGGATACGGATGCGGTCGTGATGATCGGCGAAATCGGCGGTCCGGACGAAGCCAACGCCGCCGAGTGGATCAAGGACAACATGAAGAAGCCGGTGGTCGGCTTCATCGCGGGCGTCACGGCGCCTCCGGGCAAGCGCATGGGCCACGCCGGCGCGCTGATCTCGGGCGGTGCGGATACGGCCGAAGCGAAACTGGAAATCATGGAAGCGTGCGGCATCACCGTCACGCGCAACCCGTCGGAAATGGGCCGTCTGCTGAAGAAGGCGCTGTAATCATTTCCATTGGGCTCGTCCTGCAAAAAACGCGCTTGCGGCGTTTTTGTTATGCTCCCGCAATGAATTCGTAAGCACCGGGCATGCGTTCTGCATGCGCCTACGATGAACCGGGCCGCCCGCGAGGCGGCCGTTGTCCTTTCCTCTCCGCTATGCTCGAATTCCTGACCTCGCTGCACTGGGGCGCCATTCTCCAGATTGTCATCATTGATATCCTGCTCGGCGGCGACAACGCGGTCGTGATCGCGCTTGCGTGCCGCAACCTGCCGGCGAACCAGCGGCTGCGCGGCGTCGTCTGGGGCACTGCGGGGGCGATCCTGCTGCGTGTCGCGCTGATCACGTTCGCGGTCGCGCTGCTCGACGTGCCGTTCCTGAAGCTCGGCGGCGGCCTGCTGCTGCTGTGGATCGGCATCAAGCTGATGGCGCCGGCCGCCGACGCGCACGACAACATCAAGCCGGCCGACCGGCTGTGGGACGCCGTGAAGACGATCGTGATCGCCGACGCGGTCATGAGCCTCGACAACGTGATCGCGATCGCCGGCGCGGCCGAGCAGGCCGATCCGTCGCACCGGATCGCGCTCGTGATCTTCGGGCTCATCGTCAGCGTGCCGATCATCGTGTGGGGCAGCACGCTGGTGCTGAAGCTGCTCGACCGTTTCCCGGTCGTCGTGGCATTCGGCGCCGGGCTGCTCGGCTGGATCGCGGGCGGCTTGATCGTGAACGACCCGGTCGGCGACCGCTGGCCGGTGCTTGATGCGCCGGAAGTGGTCTACGGCGCGAGCATCGTCGGCGCGTTGTTCGTCGTCGCGATCGGTTATGCGCTCAGGAAACGCCGCAGCGTGCCGCACGCGCACTGACTGGCCATCCGGCTGACTGCCGGCTTCGCGGCCCGCTGGCTACGATCGAGACGCCTGCCTGTATCGGCAGGCGTTTTTCGTTTCCGGAGCCTGTTCATGTTCGAAGCCTTTTCCGTTTCCCTGTTCCGTCGCGTTGCCGCCGATCTGCGGCACGCGAACCGGCCGTCGTCGCGCTGGCGGCTGGCCGGCTTCACGCTGATCGAACTGATGATCGTGCTGGCGATCGTCGGGGTCGTCGCGGCCTATGCGATTCCCGCGTACCAGGATTACCTCGCGCGCTCGCGCGTCGGCGAGGGGCTGGCGCTCGCGTCGTCCGCGCGGCTCGCGGTCGCCGACAACGCCGCGAGCGGCGCGAGCCTCGACGGCGGCTACAGCCCGCCGGCCGGGACCCGCAACGTCGAATCGGTCGCGATCGACGGCGCCACCGGCCAGATCACGGTTTCCTTCACCACCCGCGTCGCCGCGGCCGGCACCAATACGCTGGTGCTCGTGCCGTCCGCGCCCGACAAGGCCGAGGCGCCCACCGCGCGCGTGCCGCTCAAAAAGGGCGCGATACAAGCGGGCGCGATCGCGTGGGAATGCTTCGCGGCCGGCAAGGACGCGTCGTCGCTGCCGGCGCCTGGAGCGGGGCCGTTGCCGGGTAACGCCGCGACGCTGCCCGCGAAATATGCGCCCGCGGAGTGCCGCGCATAAGGCTGGCGGAGAAGCAGGGCGGCGGCGCCTGCGGCCTGCCGGTCGCCGCTTCGGCCGGCGGGGCCGCAGCCCGGCGCCGGCTCCCGGAGCGACGGCCCCGCACAGAGCAGGGAAAGTTTTGTATAGTGCGCCGGTTGCTGACATCCGGTTCGCTCATGCCTTCTACTTTTTCCCGTTCGTTGTCGCTCGTTGCGCTGGCTGTCGCCCTGATCGTGCCGTACGCGATCACGAATCACACGTATCCGATCCCGACCTTCTATTCCGAGTTTTCCGCGCTGGTGCTGTATCTGCTGGTGGGCGTGTCCGTCGTGCTGCTCGCGCGCACCGGCCGTCCGGCCGAGCCGTTTGCCGCGCCGGCCGCGTTCGTCGTCCCGCTCGGTTTTGCGGCGGTGCTGATCGCGCAGGTCGCGCTGATCCCGCTCAAGGTGCCGTCGATGAACTGGCTGGCGGTCGGTTATCTCGCGGCCGCGCTGGTCGCGATGCAGGCTGGCTACGCGCTCGCGCGCGACGGGATGGCGGAAACCGTGTCGCGGATGATGGCCGGCGCGCTGCTCGTGGGCGGCGTGTTCGCGGTCGGTACCCAGATCGTGCAGCTGTTCCACCTCGAAGCGGCCGTCTCGCCGTTCGTCGTCGTGTACAACATCGCGGTCGACCGTCGTCCGTACGGCAACATGGCGCAGGCGAACCACCTGGCCAGCTACATCGCCTTCGCGCTCGCGGGCGCGCTGTATCTGGTCCAGACACGCCGGCTCGCGGTGTGGGCCTGGCTCGCGTTGTCGCTCGTACTGTCGGTCGGTCTCGCGCTGACGGTGTCGCGCGGGCCGTGGCTGCAGGTGGCGGTGATGGTCGTCGCGGGCTTCTGGATGGCGTGGGTCGAATCGCGCCGCACGCCGGGCAATGCGCGTGCGTGGCTGATACCGGTCGTGCTGGCGGTCGCGTTCATCGCGGTGAACGTCGCGGTGCGCTGGGCCAACGTGCACTATCACCTGAATCTCGCGGAGTCGGCCGCCGACCGGATGCGCGACGCCGGGCAGATCGCGCCGCGCCTCGCGCTGTGGAAGTACGGGCTCGCGATGTTCCGCGAGCATCCGCTGCTCGGCGTCGGCTGGGGCGAATTCCCGTCGCACCAGTTTGCGCTCGTGCGCACGCTCGGCGGCGTCGAGATCGCGAACAACTCGCACGACATCTTCATCGACCTGCTCGCGAAGTCCGGTCTCGTCGGGCTCGGCGTGCTCGCCGTCACGCTCGTCATGTGGTTCGTGCGCACGGTGCGGGCGCCGCAGTCGAGCATGCGCGTGTTCGGCTTCGCGCTGATCGGCATCCTGCTGATGCATGCGCTGGTCGAGTATCCGCAGCAATACATGTTCTTCCTGCTGCCGGCGATGTTCGTGATCGGGCTGCTCGAGGTGAAGCCGCTGCGCATCCTGCCGGGGCGTGCGGCATTCGGGCTGTTCGCGGTGCTGTCGTTCGGCGGCGTGCTGGCGGCGGTGCCCGTGCTGCGCGACTACCAGCGCGCGGAAGTGCTCTA
Organism: Burkholderia sp. E168m22; assembly: GCF_001319805.1. Lineage (NCBI taxonomy): Bacteria > Pseudomonadati > Pseudomonadota > Betaproteobacteria > Burkholderiales > Burkholderiaceae > Burkholderia > Burkholderia sp. E168m22. The sequence continues at coordinate 38,819 of NZ_BBSK01000038.1, read as the reverse complement.
TTACGGCAGCAGCCCGGCCGCGCAGTATCGCGATGCGCCGTCGCTGCTGTTCGGCGCGTGGGGCGATTACGGTGCGGCGACGCTGCTGACCATTTCGCCGGACAACCTGCCGCTCAAGCTCGCCGCGCACGAGCGCGCGATCGCGCTGCTGCCCGGCGAGACGGTGCTGCGCCGCTATGCGGTGCTGCAGGCGCTGGCCGGCCGCGAAGCCGACGCGCTCGATACCGTCGCGCGCCTGCATGTGTTTGCGAAGGAGTTGAAGGACTGGCCGCAACAGCTGGCCGCGTTGTACAAGCTGTGCGGCGATGAGCCGGCGCTGAAGACGTTCAGGGCGGCCGTCGTCGCGAAATACGGGGAAGCGCCGGCCGACGAGGGCGACGACTCGGACGACGACGATTCGGATTGACGCGTGTCGTGCGCGCCGGAACGGGGAATTCCGGCGTTTGTCTGGCCGTGATGAAAGCGGGCTGACGTCGTCGGCGCAACATGGCCCGGCGCATCACGCGCTGAGCCGATCGGCTATCGATTACGTCGCGGATCGCTTGGATTCGGGTCGAAGGGGCGGCGATTCGCGTCAACCATTGTCAAATCGCCGCCTGCTGACCGGGCGGCGCGGGCACAATGCGCGAAAGGGCTCGCGTGCGCGTCGGCGTGGGGCGCAGGCGGTGCCAATACGGCACACTTCCCGGTTATCCGGGGATTGCGCCGAGCAGGATCGCGGCCGGGCATCGCTCGGCCGTGCGGCCGTAACGGGGCGCCGGTCCGATGGCCGCGGCGCAGTGCGACACACGCGATGCGGGCGGGGGAAGGCCTCGGCTGCGCGGCGCGTGTGCCCAGAACAGTGCTGAAGAACGATATTCGACCATGGCCATTCGCTCGACCTACCTGACCCTGCCCGCCGTCGCGATGCTGTTTTCCGGCTGCGCGATGCTGTCGTCGTCGCAGGAAAGCAAGCTGACCTGCCACATTCCGCGTGCCGTCTATCCGGATACCGCGAAGCCGCTCACGCGCCCGGCGACCGTGCTCGTGCGCGCGCTGATGACGACGTCCGGCGAAGCGCAGAACGTCACCGTGACGACGAGCAGCCGCAACGCGGCGGCCGATCGCGCGGCCGTCGAAGCGATGACGCACGCGAGCTGCGTGCAGACCGGCGCGACGGCGAATCCCTTCTTGCTCACGCAACCGTTCGTGTTCGAGCCGCGGCGCGCCGAATGACGCACGGTCGGTGCGGGCGATCGCGCCGTGCCGCCACGCCCCAGTCACTTGTCGTTGTCGGCTGTCCGGCGCGATTTCACCGCTGCGCCACGCGGCTGACGGCTCAGTGCCGCGGCATCAGATCCGCGCCGCGACACGCGGGCTCGGACGCGTTGCGCAGCCCGAGCATCGTGAAGCCGTTGCGCTCCTGGCGGATCAGCGCGTAGCGCCGCGCGACCGTTTCTCCACCCTTGCCCGTCAGATCCAGTTCGACCTGGAAGCGATCCTTGCTGTCGGAACAGCCGCGTACCGGGCCGTATGCGAAGCCGATATCGGGCGCCTTGCTTTCCGCGTTGAACGTCTGCCGGGCTTTCAGCGCGGTCCCGGCGGCCTCGGGTTCGCTCCATTCGCGCGCGAGCACGTCGTCCACCTTCAGCCACTCGTCGACGAAATCGCGGCCGTTGGCGGCGGCCGGCTGCACGCGTTGCACGGTGTCGCCGTCGACGCGATAGCGGAAGATACCTGGCCGCGTCATCACGTCGCCGTCGAGCGAGCCGACCGTCGTGCGCAGCTCGAAGCCGTCGGCGCGCACCTTGAAGCGGATCGAATCGTCGTCGATCACGTAGCCGTGCGCGGTGTGGAACAGCGTGCGTTGCGCGGCCGACCCGTTGGCCGGCGCGATCACGTCCGCGCCGAACCGGCTCCAGCGCGACGAGCACCACGGTGTGCCGTGGACGACCGCCACCTGTCCGCCCGGCAACGCGCCGAACCAGAAGCCGCCGCCGTATGCGCCGCCGATGTCCTTGTATTCGTCGGCTTGCCAGCGCAGCACGCGCTGCCACCGACCGTTTTCCCACGCGTACGCGGTGAGCAGGTTGTCGTCGCCGCATGCGATGTCGAAGCCGGCGCGTACGAACAGCAGCGGGCGCGACGTGCCGTCGCGCGTGACGTCGACGTCCGGGTTGCGGCCGAACGCCGATTCGCCGGTTTTCGGCTGTGCCGGCTGCGCGGGGACGCCGAGCGTTGCCGCGAGCGTGCGTTTCAGTGCGACCGCTTCGACATGTTCATCGCTGCATACGAGGCGCGCGTCGATCGCGCCGACGAGCGCTTGCTTGTAGGCGCGAAGCGCGTCGCGCAAAGGCGGCGAAACCTCGACGGTGCCGGCGCCGTCGCTTTCCGGGTTGGGCGCGCGTTGCACGCGGTGTTGCGCGTCGAGCGCGGCGCGTGCAGCGGTGTCGGCGGCGGGGCAGGGGCTGGCGGCGAAGGCGGCGGGCGATGTGGCAACGCATAGCGCGAGTGCGGCGCGACGCGGTGATTTATTCATCGAATTGAGTCTTCCGTCGTAGCAACGGGATTCGGTCTTGTAAGGCACGGTTATTTCGGACCGGGAACGACAGTTTCCTCAGTCTTTCATCGAGCAACGAGTACAGCGTGTTCGTATCCTGATTGAAATACCGATTGTGATAGACGATCCCGTCGACATTCTGCTTCCAGGTCTTGCCTGCGTCAGTGCTGCTGATCATCAGGGGGATCGGTGGATCATCGATTGCGTGCCCGGGGTCGGTCGCATAGACGAGCAACAGGCCATCGCGGCCCACGTCGAGGCCGCTCAGGATGAGCTTCCTGTCAAACGTCGTCACTTGCCGGACTCGCTCCGGGCGCGTGTTCGCCCACGTCGAAAGCACACCGGTCCGGCGTGCGCGATCCGGTGCAGTATCGTCGCCACTCTCATGGTCGAGGAGAGACAGCGTGTAAAGCGCGTAGCCGCCAGCCGTGGCAGGCGCAGACACGAGTCGAGTGACGGTCTGGTTAGGCAGGACGGTATCGAGAGCGAACGCCCGCTGATTTGGCGCGAGTCGGTATACGACGCTGCGGGCAGGGGCCGTAGCCGACCGGTCGACAGGGTAAGCCACTCGCAGGGTGCCGTCGGGGCCAAGATTTACTCCTGCGAAGCTGCGCCCGGGAGCACCGCCGACGGCTGCATCCGGTGGTAGTGCGATCCGCTGCCAGGACACGCCGCCGTCGGATGTTCGCCGGACCGCCGGGCCCCGACCGATCGCATAACCGCTCCGCGCGTCGATGAAGAGCAACTGATCGATATCCTCGTGCTCGGGCCAGTCGAGCTGCGACCAGTGCCGGCCGCCGTCGAGCGATTTCCAGACACGGGTTTGCTGCGAGACGAGGCCGTCTGCCGGATGTGGCGCCGTGTAGCTGGTCCGGCCGACGCCGATGACCTGGACCTGACCGTCCCGCGAATGCCACCACGCCGTGTGTTGGCCCGGCGCTTGCAAGAAGCGCTGCAGTCCCTGATCGAGGGTGCCACGGAAGAAATTTACGGTCCGCCGATTGAGGGTTTCTGCTGCGTTGTTCATCCACGCTTCGGTGGGTTCGGCGACCATTGGATTCTTCCACTCGCCGGGAGGCTTCAGCATCACCACAGGGTCGGCGACCGTGAGCGACATGATTTCGTTGCCGACGACGTAGAAATCACCGACGCCAGCCAGTGGGACGGGCCACGTCACCTTCGACGAAACGGTTTCCCATCGAGAGCCGGTATTTTCGACCAGCAGTATCAATGCGATGCTGCCGATCGCGATGGCGGCCAGCCGCTTTAGGCGGGAGTGGTTGCGCATCGGGTTGGCTGAAGTCAATGGAGAAGAGGGCATGAGGCCGATCGTGCCGGGGGCGTCGTCCGATTCTGCGGACTCGGCCCACGGCAAATGCGTCTGGCAGCGATCAGAATTGCCGTTTCCGAAGTGTGTAGGCGAACACCGGATGGAGCGTATCGGTGCTTGCCGTCCTGATCCGGTTTTCGCGACGATGCGCCAATTCCTCGGCGACCGTCATGCGCGCGATCAGAAAGTCCGCTTCTTCAGCGTATAAGCGTGCAGCCAGTACAGCGTGTTGGTCTGCGCGTCGAAGTAGCCGCCTTGTGCAACCTTGTCGGCTGTTTGATCCCACGACTTGCCGGCGTCGGTACTGGTGAACGTCAGGTCGATCGGGGCACCGCCGCGACTGCCGGAGTTCGGGTCGGTCGCGTAGACGAGCAGGAGGCCGTTACGACCGACGCTCAGGCTGTCGAGCCGGAGCGTCTCGTCGAACGTGCGCAGTTGGTGCACGGACTCGGGATGGTCGTTCGTCCACGTGGAAATCGCGCCCGCCCGGCGGCTGTTGTCGCGACTCTCGCCGCTTTGCGGCTTGTCGAGACGTGACAGCGCGTACAGCGAATAGTGTGCTGCCGGTCCCGGCGTGGTATCGAGCGCGGTGACGACCTGGCCCGGCAGTTCGGTCTCCGTCACGAATGCGTGCCGCTCCCAGTCGAGCCGGTCGATCACACTGTGCGACGGCGCCTCTGCAGTCCGAGCGGCGGAGTAGGCGACGCGCAGTACACCGTCAGGGCCGAGACTCACCGCATTGAAATTCTTGCGCGTCTCGTCGGCGACGCGTGCATCGGTCGGCACGTCGATCGTCTGCCACGTGTTACCGCCGTCCGCGGTCCGCCACACTCTCGGCCCCCAGCCGATCGCGTAGCCGCGCTGTGGATCGACGAAGAGCAACCGGCCAATGTTCTGGTTTTCGGGCCATTGCAGTTGAGACCACGTTTGGCCGCCGTCGAGCGACTTCCACAGCTTCGTGGTTTGCGGTGCATCGCCGCCGCGTGCCTCCGGGGCCTTGTAGTCCATCCATGAGGTGCTGAGGAACTGAACCGACCAGTCCGGGGAGTACCACCACGCGGCGTTCTGGCCGACCTGCTGGAACTGGCGTTTCATCCCGCCGTCGATGGTTCCGCGGAAGAAGCTGATCGTCATGCGGTTCAGCAACTCGCCCGTGTCGTTCATCCATGCTTCGGTCGGCTCGGGCCGCTGCGGTTCCGTCGATTCAGCCGTGGGCTTGAACGTCACCACGGGATTGGCCAGCTTGACGCTCATCACGTCGTTGCCCTTGATGCGGAAGTTGCCGCCGCCATACGGCGTGTCGTTCCGCATGAAGTTTGTCGAAATTGTTTCCCAACCCGTCGCCATATTTACGTACCCGTATGTTGCAATGGCCAGGACAACAAGACCCCCGGCGATCCATTTCCAGCGTTTGAGTTTTGGCATGTCACTTATTTAGCAAACGATCCAGCGCCCGGCTGACTTCGTCGGACGTGTCCGAACCCCACTCGCGTGCTTTTTTAGCCGCGTCCGAGCCCCATTCACGGACCTGATCGACCGCGTCCGAGCTCCAGTCGTGCGCCTTTTGTTTGGCGACGGGGATACCCGCGTCCCACGCTTGCTTGAGCGTCCGTCCATCGCCCCATTCCTGAAGATTTGGCCGCATGCCGATCTTGGTCAGATCCGAGACCGGTAGACCGGCCAGCCCTCCGTCCAGATAAGCCAACGGATGCGTGACGAACGCGAAGGTCTTGAACGTCTCTCCGTTGTTTTCGAGCTCCAGTTCGTATCGTTTCACTTGCATCGAAAGCTCACCGTTGCCCGGCTTCGCACTGCTGAATGCGATCTGGTCCCCCTGCATGTTTTGCTGCAGCCCAATTTCGATGTAGCGCTGCAGCCACCACCGGGCGGTTTCCAGCCATTTCTTTCCTTTTGCCGTGAGAGTGGGATACAGATTCTGGCCGTAGTCCGAACAATAGTAATAGCCGTAGCTCACGTAGTAATCGGGCGGTTTGTGGCCGCAACCGATATGGCGCATCATGAAATTGCCGTGGCGCGACCAGTCGGAATCCGTGCTCTTCAGTTTGATCAACTCTTCCCGCCGATGCAGCAGACGGCGCGCGACTTCCTTGTCTTTCCACGGGTCCCACGAGGTCGCGAATTTCTTCACGGTTTCCCATGCGCTCGATTTGCTGACTTTTTCGACCGTCTCCCAGTACTCGCCGTGCAGCGGCTGGTAGTAGAACGGACACGTGCCGACGATCGAATCCGCAGCCGGCGTCACATGCTTGTCGCAGATGTTGATCTGCACCTTCGGCCGATCCTGGTATCCCGTCGGGGTCAGCATCCCCGCACCGGTCCCGAGCACCTTGTCCTGTTGTCCGTCAGCCATTCGATTTCCCTAGAAACTTGACCACGACGTCGTGCGGCACGTGGCTCTGCGTGAGCCCGGTTTCGCCTGCCGCGTTGGTGACGCCTTCCGAGAGCAGCTTGCCGTTCGAGAACATCTGGTACCGCGTGTTCGCGACCGGAATGTCGGTGCCGGCCCAGTGCGCGATGAATGCCTGGTCGTAGTTGCCGTTGGAGTTCGGCAGCGTCGGCATCGTTTGCGACAGGTGGGTGGGGCCGCTGAACGCATGCTGCGCGCCCTTGATGTCGATCTTGCCGGGCGCGTGCACCTCGATGTTGCCGTCCGCGATGCGGATATAGGCGCCGCCGGACGTCAGCAGGATCTCCTTCGCCGCGGCGCCTTCGATCGATTGCGTGACGGCGATCAGCTTCAGCGCCTTCTGCGCGGTCAGCTCGATGTTGTCCGCCTGCGCCTGCACTTCGACCTTGCCCTTGCCGGCGAACAGCTTCATCCCCGCGTTCTGCGCGAACAGGCTGATCCGGTCGAGGACACTGGCGATCAGCGATTTCCCGGCGGCGACGTGCGTGCTTTGCCCGCTGACGAGGTTGATGTGCTGGTCCGCGGAAAATTGCGCGGACTGCTGCGTGGACATCCCGATGCCGGCCGGGCTGCCGAACAGCATCACGGGCTCCTTGAACGCGTTGGCGTTGCCGGTTCCGCCGCCGGCGGTCCGGCCGCCCGACGCGTTGCCGCTCACGCTGTTCTGCGTCGCGTCGCTGAACTGCTTCAGCGCCGTGTGGCCGGGGTCGAGCGACTCGCCCTGATGCTGCGCGCTGACCTGCGACATGGCGTCGATCAGCCCTTGCGCGCGCACGAGCTGCTCCCGGGTCTCGTCGACGTCGAGCGGCTGGCTGGCCGCCTGCTTGGGATGCGTCGTGACGTACAGCCCGCGGTTCGCGCGCACGGCGCCGTAGGCGTCCGAGCGCAGGTCGAAGCCACTGCCGAGATAGCTGCCGCGGTTGTTGCCCGTGTGGTCGATCAGGTAGCCGAGATGCAGATGTGCGTTGGTCTGGCTGCTGTACAGGTGCACGCGGTTCTGCGCGGTCGCGTCGTCGAGCACCAGCTGGTTGTAGCCGGCGCCCGCGTATTCCTTGGAGCGGTACCCGGACAGGATGCCGTTGCTGTGCCATTGCGGGCTCGTCGCGCCGTTGTAGACCTTGCCGACGATGATCGGACGATCGCAGTCGCCGCCGAGGAAGTCGACCAGCACTTCCTCGCCGCTGCGGTGCGGGTGGACGGCACCGTAGCCATTGCCCGAATCGGACGCCGTGGCACGCAGCCAGCACGACGCCTTTTCGTCGCCGTCGTTCAAGCGGTCCCAGTGAAAGCGGACCTTGACGCGGTTGAGCTCGTCCGTATGGACTTCTTCGCCTTGCGGCGCGACGACGGTCGCCGATTGCAGGTGCATCGGCGGCTTCGCGTGCTCGAACGGGCTGCGGAACGGCACCGTCGTGCGCTGCGCCTCGATGCGGATCTGAAAGAAGCCCTCGCTGCCGTCGGGATGACGCACGCGCGACCGGTCCGTATCGGTGGCCTGCATGATGCTGCCGATCTCGGCCTGCAGGCTGTGCGGGAAAACGGCCGGCTCGTCGGCCACGGGCAGGTTGTTGACGATGACCCACGCCGTCTCGATCACGGCGAATTCGCGCTGGCCGGCATCGTCCTTGTCGTGTTCGGGGTGTTCCGCGAACTCGAACACGCGTCCGGCGTCCATGCGCCGCACACCGCCGACACCGTGAAAGCGCTTCGCGTGCGATTCCTGCTCTTCCATCCAGATCTTCGACAGATGGTCGCCGCGTGACTGCTCGGGATACGTGTAGGCACCCGTGTATTCGTAGACTTCGAGCTGCTGCGGCAGATCGCCCTGGTTCGCGATCGTCGGCGTATGGGTGGCCTTCGGATTCGACGCGGTGGGCGGCTGCTTGTAGTCGAACGTGCGCGTGGTGCGTGCGACGCTGCGCAGCGTGCGTGTACCGCTGAACTGGACGAGCGTGTCGGCTTCGTCGCCCGTGCCCGCGTGATGAAAGCGCACGGTTCGCGGCGACAGCGCGGGCAACGCGTCGATGCGATCGACGATGACGAGCCGGTGCGACTTGCCGTCGCTGTCCTGTTCCCAGAAACCGTACAGGCCTTCCGATTCCATTAGGCGATGGACGAAATTCCAGTCGTCCTCGTATTGCATGCAGAACGAGCGCGGCGGCAGCGGCTGGTAGAGCTTGAACGTGAAGCGGCCCTTGGCCTGCGGATGCTGGTTCAGCACGTCGGCGATGATGTCGTCCGCCGACCGGTCCTGCCAGATGCGCTGATCGCGGCGGAACTTCAGGAAGTGCAGGAACGACGCAAAGACGATCTGATGGTGCGTGACGCCGCTGTCCGACCCGAGCCGGCGGGCCGCATGCACGTAGCCGTGGTGCGGCGCGTACGATTGGTCGGCCTGCTGGATCCACAGCGTCACCGGCTGCGCGATCAGTTTCTTGAGTTCGAGGTCGTCGGATACCGACACGGTATCGACGGTGAACTCGAAATGGCGTCCGAGGCGCGATCGTCCCGTGACGCGCTGCGGCAACAGGACGTCGGGGCCGAGCGGGGTATCCAGTTTGATCAGGCGCTCATGCTGAACCGGTCCGGCCAGCAACGCGCTTCTTAACGCTTGCGAATTCATCACCAGTGCTCGCTTTTGTTGTGCTGGTTCGCACGCTCTCTCGTGCGGAATCCGGTAATTGTATGAGATAAAACGGTTTTATCTCGAATTGGCGGGCCGGTGGTGCCCGGGTATTCACCCCGCCGCGTCTTCCGCCTTCCAGTCCCCCGACTTCCCGCCGCGCTTCTCCCGTACGCTCACGTCGGTGATCACCATCCCGCGATCGACCGCCTTGCACATGTCGTAGACGGTCAGCAGCCCGACCTGGACGGCCGTCAGCGCTTCCATCTCGACGCCGGTCCGCCCGAACGTCTCGACCTGCACGACGCAATGCACGCCCGGCAGCGCGTCGTCGAGTTCGAACTCGACGGCCACGCGCGTGAGCGCGAGCGGGTGGCACAGCGGAATCAGGTCGGCCGTGCGTTTGGCGCCCTGGATCGCCGCGATGCGCGCGACGCCGAGCACGTCGCCTTTCTTGGCCTTGCCGTCGCGGATCAGCGCGAACGTGGCCGGCAGCATCCGGATCGTGCCCCGCGCGATCGCGATGCGCCGGGTTTCCTGCTTGTCGCCGACGTCGACCATATGGGCGTGGCCGGCGGCATCGAAATGGGTGAGTCCTGACATGTCTTCCTCTAGTGGAACGGAGTGCGCGCGCACGTCCCTCGATCCTGCCGCGCGACCGGCCGGGCACCGCATCCCGTACCGGCGCGACGAACCGATCCAACCTCGCAACGGGCGCTTATCATAGCAGCGGCGTTCGCGTTGCCGGAGGCGCAGATGACGCTCGCGCGGCACGGGACAGTCGTCGCGGCGCCGGTACAATGACCCGAATATTCAGACCAAACGCCGCGATGCGCGCCGCGCGCGCGGGACGGCGTCGTTTTCATCCTGCCATGCGTGTCAAACAGTTGCTTGCCGTGTCGCTGTCGGCGGCGCTCGCGCTGCCGCCGGGCGGTCATGCGCAGAGCGCATCCGCGCCGCCGCTCGAGCCGGCGGCAGGCGGCCCGACGTCGATTTCCACCGTGCCGTCCGGCATCGCGACCGGCGTATTCGGCACGTACGGCGGCGCGGAAAGCCGGTTCTCGGGCGCGGCCGGTGCGTCGGCGCCGGTCGCGAGCCTGCGCGCGCCGCTGCGGGCGCTGGAGCTGCCCGATCTCGGCGACGGCTCCGGCGGTTCGCTGACGCCGCGCGCCGAGCGCCGGCTCGGCGAGCGCGTGATGCGCGAGGTGCGGCGCGATCCCGACTATCTCGACGACTGGCTGGTGCGGGACTACCTGAACGCGATGGCGGCGCGGCTCGCGGCCGCGGCGGCGGCGCGCTACATCGGCGGCTACACGCCCGACTTCGACCTGTTCCCGGTGCGCGATCCGCAGATCAACGCGTTCTCGATGCCGGGCGGGTTCATCGGGATCAACAGCGGGCTGGTGGTCACGACGCAGACGGAGTCGGAGCTGGCTTCGGTGGTCGGCCACGAGATGGGCCACGTGCTGCAGCGGCACATCGCGCGGATGATCGGTGCGAGCGAGAAGACCGGCTACACGGCGCTCGCGACGATGCTGCTCGGCGTGCTGGCCGGCGTGCTCGCGCGCAGCGGCGATCTCGGCAGCGCGATCGCGATGGGCGGACAGGCGTATGCGGTCGACAACCAGCTGCGCTTCTCGCGGTCGGCCGAGCGCGAGGCCGACCGCGTCGGCTTCCAGCTGCTCGCGGGGGCCGGCTACGACCCGTACGGAATGCCCGGCTTCTTCGAGCGGCTCGACCGCGCGTCGATGGGCGATGCGGGCGTGCCGGCCTATGCGCGCACGCACCCGCTGACCGGGGAGCGGATTGCCGACATGGAGGATCGCGCGCGCCGCGCGCCGTACCGGCAGCCGCGCCAGTCGGCCGAGTACGGGTTCGTGCGGGCACGGCTGCGCGTCCTGCAGAACCGGGCGCCGACCGACATCGCGGCCGAGGCGCGCCGGATGCAGCTCGAGCTCGACGATCACACGGCGCCGAACGTCGCGGCGAACTGGTACGGCATCGCGCTCGCGAATACGCTGCTCGGCCAGTACGACGCGGCCGACAACGCGCTCGCGTCGGCCCGCGCTGCATTCGATGCGCGCGAGCGCCGCGAGGACGACCCGGCGACCAGCTCGCCGAGTCTCGACGTGCTGGCCGCCGACATTGCCCGCCGCGCGGGCCGGACCGACGACGCGGTGCGGCTCTCGGCGCTCGCGCAGCGGCGCTGGCCGGCGTCGCACGCGGCGATCGTCGCGCACCTGCAGGCGCTGATCGCCGCGCGCCGCTTCGCCGAAGCGCAAACCCTCGCACGGGCGCAGGCGAAGGCCGACCCCGAACAGCCGGACTGGTGGGATTACCTCGCGAAGTCGAGCGACGGCAAGGGCGACGTGCTCGCGCGGCGCCGGGCGCTGGCGGAGAAGCTGGCGCTCGATGGAGCGTGGCCGTCGGCGATCCGGCAACTGAAAGAGGCGCGCGACGCGAAGGACGTGTCGTTCTACGAGCAGTCGATCATCGGCGCGCGGCTGCTGGAATTCGAGGCGCGCTACAAGGAAGAGCGCGACGACGAGAAGAACGGCCGCGGGTAGCGGCCGGCGCGCGGCGAACGCAGCCGGCGCCGCGGCGGGTCAGTGGCCGCTGTCGGCCGCGTCGCGTGCGTGGCGCGCCGGGCTGGCGACGTAGCCGAACCGGCCCGGCACGTCGGCGCACGCGATACTGCCGAGCGGCAGCGTGCGGCCGTCGCGCCAGCGCAGCACCGGCGGCTCCGCGTCGAAATCCGCGTGATCGGCGAACAGCCCGAGGTCGTGATCGTGCAGCGCCGCGATGCGCGCAGGCGTGCCGGCCTCGCGAAACAGCACGCCGCCGCCGTCGTCGAGCCAGGCCGCATCCGGTTCGAACGGGGCGCCGGTCTGGTCGGTGAGCGCAAGCTGCCCGTCGCGCTCGGCGAGCCGCACGACCCACGGCGTATAGGCGAGCTCGACGTACACGCGCTGCGGCCCGTTCTGGAAGAACCACCGACCTTGCGCGTCGCAGGCGTAGTTGCGGCCGATGAATGCGTTCAGCGCCTCATGCCGGATCGGCGAGCCGAGCTCGCCGGCCGCCTGCGCGGCGTCGTCGCGCAGCCGCCATGTGCCGCGCCGGTCGAGCAGCAGCCAGCCGGTGCAATCCGGCACGTTCGGCCATTTGGCGAGCGCCTGCCTGACGATGTCATCCATGGTCGACGAATTTCGAGCAATAGCCGAACACCCGCGCCGACAGCCAGTCGAGGCGGCCGGGGAACGGCCCGGTCATGAAGCCCGCGTGGCCGCCGTGCGCGGGCTGGTCGAGCTCGACGGCCGGCGACACGTCGGCCGGGCCCGGCAGCGCCGACTCGGGCAGGAACGGGTCGTTGCGGGCGTTGAGGATCAGCGTGGGTACGTCGATCGCGCGCAGCAGCGGCCGCGTGGTTGCCTTCGTCCAGTAGTCGTCGGCGTTCGCGAAACCGTGCAGCGGCGCGGTCACGACCTCGTCGAAGTCGCGCATCGTCACGGCCCGCAGCATCGCGTCGCGGTCGAACAGCCCCGGGTACTGTTCGAGTTTCGCGAGCCCCTTGCGCTTGAGCGTCTTCAGGAAGCTGCGCGTGTAGACCATCGCGAACCCCTGCGACAGCGCGCGGCCGCCCGCGTGCACGTCGATCGGCGTGGAGATCGCGGCGGCGGCGCGCACGATCGACGTGTCGCTGCGATGCTCGCCGAGCCAGCGCAGCAGCACGTTGCCGCCGAGCGATACGCCGGCCACGACCAGCGGCCCGCGATGCTGTGCGGCGAGCCGGCGCAGGATCCAGTCGACCTCGGCGCTGTCGGCGAGATGGTAGAAGCGCGGCTGGCGGTTGATCTCGCCGCTGCAACTGCGGAAGTGCGGCACGACGGCGTGCCACCCGTTCGCGCGCGCGGTGGCCATCATCGCGAGCGCGTAGTGCGAGCCGGAGCTGCCTTCGAGGCCGTGGAACAGCACGAACAGCGGCGCGTCGGGCGCCGGCGCCGCGCTGTCGAGGTGCGCGACCCAGTCGAGGTCGATGAAGTCGTGGTCGGGCGTTTCCCATCGCTCTCGCCGATAACCGACGACCGGCCGCCGCGCGAACAGCGCGGGCACGATGGTTTGCACATGGCTGTTGGGCAGCCAGCGCGGTGCGCGATAGCGCAATGAATCGTCGTCGGGGGCCGGGGGCCCGGTCAGCGGCGAGGTGGGCGGAGAAGCCGTACTCATGATCGCCCCGCTAATGCGTTGCTTCGTTCTTCGTCAGTGCAGCGGACCCTGCCCGTGACGGATCTTCGCGGCGAATTGTCCGGCCGCTTGTTCAGGAATCGGGCTCGCGTGGATGTGCGCGATGCGCCATTCGCCGCGTTCGTGGATCATCACGTACGTCGCGAAAACCATGTCGGGTTCGGCCGTCAGGTCGGCCTGCTGATGCGCTTCGGCGATCGTATAGACGACCGTGCCGAGGCTGTCGTACACGCGGATGTCGAGCGGCTCGATCGTGACCGGGCGCGTCGCGAGCCGGTTGGCGAGCCCGCCGCGGATCTGGTCGAGGCCGTGCAGATGCTCGCCGTCCGCCCATACGCAGCTGGCGAAATCCTCGTCGATCCACAACGCCAGCAGCGCGTCGAGATTGGCATCCGCGACGGCCTGGTAGTAGGCGTTCAGCGTATCGGCAGCGGCTTCGAAGAGGCGGGCAAAACGTGGCATCGGGGTGGTCTCTCGCGCGCATCGCGCGCCGTATTCAGCACGGCGGCCCGGATCGAGCCGCCGCACACCGGTGAATCGGATTGCCCGGCGCGCCGTGCGACGCTGCCGGTCAGGGTCAGCGCTGCCCGACGAGCATGCCGCGCAAATCGCCGAATACCTGCTCCGGACCGAGTTCGCGCAGGCACTTCAGGTGGCCGAGCGGGCACTCGCGTTCGAAGCAGGGACTGCATTCGAGATGCAGCCATTGTACCTTCGCCAGGTCCGACAGCGGAGGGGTGTGGCGCGGATCGGTCGATCCGTACAACGCGACGAGCGGCCGGCGCAACGCGGCGGCGACGTGCATCAGCCCCGAATCGTTGGTGACGACCGCGTTCGCGCGCGCGATCAGCGCGCATGCCTCGGACAACGACGTCTGTCCGCACAGGTTGCGCACGTTCGGCGCGTGGTCGGCGATCGCCTGAGCGGCCGCGGCATCCTTCTGCGAGCCGAGCGCGACGATCTGCGTATACGGGAACGACTGGTGGACGATGGTCGCGAGCGTCGCGAAGTGCTCGGGCGGCCAGCGCTTGGCCGGGCCGTATTCGGCGCCGGGGCAGAACACGACGAGCGGCTTGCGCGTATCGAGATTGAAACGTGCGGACACGCGGGCCGTCTCGTTCAGGTCGGCGTCCAGGCGCGGGGCGGGCAGCGTCTTCATCGACTCGGGCAGCTTCGCGCCCGGCGCGTACGCAAGCGCCGCGTAGTGAGTCGTCATCGGCGGCCGCTCGCCCGACTTGTCGGGGTTCGCGTGCCGCACGTTCAACAGCCCGTAGCGGTGCTCGCCCGTGTAGCCGATCCGCAGCGGGATGTTCGCGAGCCACGGGATCACCGCGGATTTCAGCGAGTTCGGCAGCACGTACGCCGCGTCGTAGCCGACGTCGCGCAGGTCGCTCGCGAGCTGCCAGCGGCGCAGCAGCTGCAGCTTGCCGTGCGCGAGATCGGTCGCGTAGACATCGTGGATCTCGGGCATCCGCTCGAGCACGGGCGCGACCCACGAGGGTGCGACGGCATCGATCGCGATGCGGGGATGGAGTTTCTTCAGCAGCGCAAAAAGCGGCTGCGCCATCAATGCGTCACCGATCCAGTTCGGTGCGATAACCAGCGCTCGACGCATCAGGTCGACTTCCGATGTCGTAATGAAGCACGGCGCTCGGGCGCCGCGTTCGGGTTGCCAGAATGGAGACGGGCGGCGCGCCGGACTCCCGGCTGCGCCGCCTTGCGGGACGGTGGGCCTTCAGGCCCGGCCGCCGGGGCTCAGTGGCCCTTGACGACCTCGCCGTCGCGCAGCTTGTAGCGCGTGCCGCAGTACGGGCAGCGCGCCTCGCCGTGCGACACGTCGATGAAGACGCGCGGGTGGGCATTCCAGCGCGTCATGGCCGGGTTCGGGCAATAGGCGGGAAGATCCTTGGCCGTCAGCTCGACGAGCGGCATTTCCTTGATTTCACTCATGAGACTTTCTCTTATCACTCTTGTGTGGGGCGGTCGGGGCGCGGCGCGCTCAGACCTTCGTCAGCCAGTGCGCGTACTTCGCGTTCTTGCCCGACACGATATCGAAAAACGCCGACTGGAGCTTTTCCGTGACGGGGCCGCGCGCGCCGCTGCCGATCGTGCGGTTGTCGAGTTCGCGGATCGGCGTGACTTCGGCGGCCGTGCCGGTGAAGAACGCTTCATCGGCCGTGTAGACCTCGTCGCGCGTGATGCGCTTCTCGATGACCTCGATGCCGGCGTCCTTCGCGAGCGTGATGACCGTGTCGCGCGTGATGCCGTCGAGGCACGACGACAGGTCGGGCGTGTACAGCTTGCCGTTGTTCACGAGGAAGAAGTTCTCGCCGGAGCCTTCCGACACGTAGCCGTCGACGTCGAGCAGCAGCGCCTCGTCGTAGCCGTCGGCCGTCGCTTCCTGGTTCGCCAGGATCGAGTTCACGTACCAGCCCGACGCCTTCGCGCGCACCATCGACACGTTCACGTGGTGGCGCGTGAACGACGACGTCTTCACGCGGATGCCCTTCGCGAGGCCGTCCTCGCCGAGGTACGCGCCCCACGGCCATGCGGCGATCGCGACGTGGATCGTGTTGCCCTTCGCGGCCACGCCGAGCTTTTCCGAGCCGACCCAGATGATCGGGCGCAGGTAGCACGACTCGAGCCGGTTCTCGCGCACGACCGCGAGTTGCGCGGCTTCGAGCGTTTCGCGGTCGAACGGCACGTCCATCTGGAAGATCTTCGCGGAGTTCAGCAGACGTTTGGTGTGCTCGCGCAGACGGAAGATCGCGGTGCCGCCGTCGGCCGTCTTGTACGCGCGCACGCCCTCGAAGACGCCCATGCCGTAATGCAGCGTGTGGGTCAGGACGTGGATCTTGGCGTCGCGCCAGTCGATCAGCTTGCCGTCCATCCAGATCTTGCCGTCGCGGTCGGCCATTGACATACGATTCTCCTGGAAGCGGTGGTGTGCTGCGGGTTGTGCAGCGTTGAGCCGGAAAGACGCTTATTTTAGCGTCATTTGGGGGCGATCCGGTCGGCCGGCGCGGGGCCGGCGCTATAATCGTCCGGTACCGATTCCAATAACGATGGGTCGCACCGGCAGGAGGCGCCGGCGTCCCGACGAACCGCCCGCTGCGGCCCGCTTTCCGATGCTCGCTCGATTGTCCGCCACCGACCGCTTCGCGCTGATCCAGGGCGCACGCGACTATTCCCCGACACTGATGGCGATCCTGTCCTGGGGGCTCGTCACCGGCATCGCGATGAGCAAGTCCGTGATGACGCTCGGGCAGGCGAGCGCGATGTCGCTGTTCGTCTACGCGGGCTCGTCGCAGCTCGCGGTGCTGCCGCTCCTCGCGGCGAAGCTGCCGATCTGGACCGTGCTGCTCACGGCCGCGATGGTCAACATGCGCTTCGTGATCTTCAGCGCCGGGCTGGCGCCCCATTTTTCCTACCTGCCGCTGTGGCGGCGCCTCGCGATCGGCTATTTCAACGGCGACGTGATCTACCTGCTGTTCCAGAAACAGGGCTTCGCGTACGGCCGCGTGCCGGGCAAGGAAGCGTATTTCTGGGGGATGGCGCTCGCGAGCTGGGCGTCGTGGCAGGTGTCCTCGCTCGCCGGCATCCTGCTCGCGAGCGTCTTTCCGGCGAGCTGGGGGCTGGAGCTGGCCGGCACGCTCGCGCTGATCCCGATCATGGTGTCGGCGGTCGCGAACCGCTCGACGCTCGCGGCCGTCGCGGTCGCCGGGATCGTGTCGCTCGTCGCGTTCGACCTGCCGTACCGGCTCGCGCTGCCGATCGCGGTGCTCGCCGCGCTCGCGGCCGGCTGCACAGCCGATTTCTTCGTCGAGCGGGCCGACTGGCGGCGCATCCGTACCGAAACCGTGCACGAAAAGGACATGGAATGAGCGCGACCGAGATCTGGATCGTCATCGTCGGGATGACGATCGTCACGGCCGTCACGCGCGCGCTGTTCCTGATCGGCGGCGAGCGCACGGTCTTGCCCGAACGCGCGCAGCGCGCGCTGCGCTACGCGCCGGCCGCCGCGCTGGTCGCCGTCGTGCTGCCCGACGTGCTCGAAACGCCGGCCGGGCTGTCGTTCGCGCTGTCCAACCATCCGTTCTACGCGGCGCTCGCCGGCCTCGGCTGGTTTTTGTGGCGGCGCAGCATGCTCGGCACGATCGTCGTCGGCATGCTCGTGTTCACCGCGCTCCGCCTGATCTTCTGATGGGCCGCCGTTCCGGCCTGGCCGGCGCCGCCCGGTTGCGCGCGCGTATTGCTGCACTGCCGCAATGCGTCCGTGCCGGCGCGCGATCCCAAATAGGCGGAATTCGCCGCCGCACGGGTCAGTCTGCCGGGTGGATCGGCTAGAATGCCCGTTCGAGATTTTTTACCCGTGCGCGTCATGCGAACCGCCAGCCACGGCCGCATCCGGCGCCCTTTCGCGGCAGCCCGCGCACGTCCAGCGTGAACCCCCTTTCCCCATCCACTACTTCAATCTGTTCAACATGAGCCAAGTCAAGCGTCTTACCGACCTGATCGCCGCCGGCCAGCTCGCCGGCAAGCGGGTGTTCATCCGCGCCGACCTGAACGTCCCGCAGGACGATCACGGCAACATCACCGAGGACACCCGCGTGCGCGCGTCCGTGCCGGCCATCCAGGCCGCGCTCGACGCCGGCGCGGCCGTGATGGTCACGTCGCACCTCGGCCGTCCGACCGAAGGCGAATTCAAGCCGGAAGACTCGCTCGCGCCGGTCGCCAAGCGTCTCGCCGAACTGCTCGGCCGCGACGTGCCGCTGGTGTCGAACTGGGTCGAGAACGGCGTGAACGTCGCGCCGGGCCAGGTCGTGCTGCTCGAGAACTGCCGCGTGAACAAGGGCGAGAAGAAGAATTCGGATGAGCTCGCGCAGAAGATGGCGAAGCTCTGCGACGTGTACGTGAACGACGCGTTCGGCACCGCGCACCGCGCGGAAGCGACCACCCACGGGATCGCGAAATACGCGCCCATCGCGTGCGCGGGCCCGCTGCTGGCGGCCGAACTCGACGCGCTCGGCAAGGCGCTCGGCAACCCGGCCCGCCCGCTGGTGGCGATCGTCGCCGGCTCGAAGGTGTCGACCAAGCTGACCATCCTGAAGTCGCTGGCCGGCAAGGTCGACCAGCTGATCGTCGGCGGCGGCATCGCGAACACGTTCATGCTCGCGGCGGGCCTGTCGATCGGCAAGTCGCTCGCGGAAGCCGATCTCGTCGCCGAGGCGAAGGCGATCATCGACGAAGCGCGCGAGCGCGGCGCGTCGGTGCCGATCCCGACCGATGTCGTCACCGCCAAGGAATTCTCGCCGACGGCCGCGG
The DNA here is from genome assembly GCF_001319805.1 of Burkholderia sp. E168m22. Classification (NCBI taxonomy): domain Bacteria; kingdom Pseudomonadati; phylum Pseudomonadota; class Betaproteobacteria; order Burkholderiales; family Burkholderiaceae; genus Burkholderia; species Burkholderia sp. E168m22. The sequence continues at coordinate 20,332 of NZ_BBSK01000038.1, read as the reverse complement.
CCACGGTGAAGCAGGTCGCCGACATCGAAGCGGACGACATGATCCTCGACATCGGCCCCGATACGGCCAAGGCACTCGCGAGCCAGCTCGAGAAGGCCGGCACGATCGTGTGGAACGGCCCGGTCGGCGTGTTCGAGTTCGACCAGTTCGGCAACGGCACCAAGACGCTCGCCGAAGCGATCGCCAAATCGTCCGCGTTCTCGATCGCGGGCGGCGGCGACACGCTCGCGGCCATCGCGAAGTACGGCATCCACGACCAGGTCAGCTACATCTCGACGGGCGGCGGCGCCTTCCTCGAGTTCCTCGAGGGGAAGAAGCTGCCGGCGGTGGAAGTGCTCGAAACGCGGGCGGCCTGAGCGTGGCGGCGCGCGCAGGGGTGACGAAGGCCGCGCGCTCCGCGAAAGCGGAGCAGCCGGCCGGCGCGGGCAAGCGCAAACGCGCGCCCGCGCGGGCGAACACCGCCCCGCGCGCACCGGCGGCCGCCGGCGACGCGGCCGTGCAGCACCACGAATTTCAGAACAAAGCGATGCCGGGCACCAGCACCGGCACGCTCCCCGGAGCGGCGGCCGCTGGGCCTGCCGCTTCCGGCTCTCGCAGCGTTTCACCCAGCGCATCCACCTTGATCCAGATGAGGAGTTTCATGCAGCGCGCCACCAAGATAGTCGCCACGATCGGCCCGGCATCCAGTTCGCCGGAGATTCTGCTGCAGATGATGCAGGCGGGCCTCGACGTCGTGCGGCTCAATTTTTCGCACGGCACGGCCGACGATCACCGCCAGCGCGCCGAAATGGTGCGTGAGGCCGCCCGCAAGGTCGGGCGCGAGATCGCGATCATGGCCGACCTCCAGGGCCCGAAGATCCGCGTCGGCAAGTTCGAGAACGGCAAGACCACGCTCGTGCCGGGGCAGCCGTTCATTCTCGATGCGGGCTGCGAACTCGGCAACGACGAGCGCGTCGGCCTCGACTACAAGGAGTTGCCGCGCGACCTGAAGCCGGGCGACCTGCTGCTGCTGAACGACGGCCTGATCGTGCTGACCGTCGAGCGCGTGCTCGGCGACGAGATTCACACGACCGTCAGGGTGGGCGGCGAGCTGTCGAACAACAAGGGGATCAACCGCCAGGGCGGCGGCCTGTCGGCGCCGGCGCTGACCGCGAAGGACATGGAAGACATCCGTACCGCGATGTCGCTCGGCGCGGACCTCGTCGCGGTGTCGTTCCCGAAGAATGCGACCGACATGGAAATGGCGCGCCAGCTCGCGAACATCGCGGGCGCGCCGTACGGCATCAAGCCGAAGATGATCGCGAAGATCGAGCGCGCTGAGGCGATTCCGGCGCTGCAGAGCATCCTCGACGCGTCCGACGGCATCATGGTCGCGCGCGGCGACCTCGCGGTGGAAGTCGGCAACGCGGCCGTGCCGGCGCTGCAGAAGCGGATGATCCGGATGGCGCGCGAGTCGAACAAGCTCGTGATCACCGCGACGCAGATGATGGAATCGATGATCTACGCGCCGGTGCCGACCCGTGCGGAAGTATCGGACGTCGCGAACGCGGTGCTCGACGGCACCGACGCGGTGATGCTGTCGGCCGAGACGGCCGCCGGCAAGTATCCGGTCGTCACGATCGAGACGATGGCGGCCGTGTGCGTCGAAGCGGAAAAGTCCGAAGAAGTCGAGCTGGACAAGGATTTCCTCGACCGCACGTTCACGCGGATCGACCAGTCGATCGCGATGGGCGCGCTGTTCACCGCGTATCACCTGGGCGCGAAGGCGATCATCGCACTGACCGAATCGGGCGCGACCGCGCTGTGGATGTCGCGTCACTACACGCACGTGCCGATCTTCGCGCTGACGCCGCGCGTCGGCAGCGAGCGCACGATGGCGCTCTATCGCAACGTGACGCCGCTGCACGTCGACTTCAACAGCGACCGCGATTCGGCGCTGCAGGCGGCGCTCGAGATCGTCGTCAAGCAAGGTTACGTGCAGCATGGCGACATGGTCGTGCTGACCGTCGGCGAGCCGATGGGGCAGGCGGGCGGCACCAACACGCTGAAGATCGTGCGGGTCGGCGAGCACTATTGAGCGCCGGCTAAGCCGCATCGAGCCGGCCCGCGGTCGGCTACCCGGATCGGCCGAAGCTGATCCGTCACCGTTTTTGCACAAAAGCCGCGCGGGGTCCGAAGCCCCGCGCGGCTTTTTTTCTCCTTTTTGGCCGCATTGTGCCGTGCGAACGTAACAAATTGCGAGCGGGGCCCTCCGGGCGGTCGGAATCGGAGGCGCTTCGCGATAAAATGCGGCTATTCGACGCTCAGCCGCGCCGCGCCGTCCCGGTTCAGAGGGGAGCGAGCGCCGCGCCGGCGTCAGGGCGCACCGGTTTTCATTCCAAGGAGTTCCACAATGCCTCTCGTATCAATGCGTCAATTGCTGGACCACGCGGCAGAGCACGGTTACGGCCTGCCGGCCTTCAACGTGAACAACCTGGAGCAGGTCCAGGCGATCATGGCGGCGGCGGATCAGGTCGGCGCGCCCGTGATCATGCAGGCATCGGCCGGCGCGCGTAAGTATGCGGGCGAGCCGTTCCTGCGCCACCTGATCGAAGCGGCGGTCGAATCGTATCCGCACATCCCGGTCGTGATGCACCAGGATCACGGCCAGTCGCCGGCCGTCTGTACGGCCGCGATCCGCAGCGGCTTCACGAGCGTGATGATGGACGGTTCGCTCGAAGCCGACGGCAAGACGGTCGCATCGTACGAGTACAACGTCGACGTATCGCGCAAGGTCGTCGAGATGGCGCACTCGATCGGCGTGACGGTCGAAGCCGAACTCGGCGTGCTCGGCTCGCTCGAGACGATGAAGGGCGACAAGGAGGACGGCCACGGCGCGGAAGGCACGATGACCCGCGAGCAGCTGCTGACCGATCCGGAGCAGGCCGCCGACTTCGTGAAGCTCACGCAGTGCGACGCGCTCGCGATCGCGATCGGTACGTCGCACGGCGCGTACAAGTTTTCGAAGAAGCCGACGGGCGACATCCTGTCGATCCAGCGCATCAAGGAAATCCACGCGCGCATCCCGAACACGCACCTGGTGATGCACGGTTCGTCGTCGGTGCCGCAGGAACTGCTGGCCGAGATCCGCGAATTCGGCGGCGACATGAAGGAAACCTACGGCGTGCCGGTCGAGGAAATCCAAGAAGGCATCAAGCACGGCGTGCGCAAGATCAACATCGACACCGACCTGCGTCTGGCGATCACCGGCGCGATCCGCCGCTACCTGTTCGAGAACCCGGGCAAGTTCGATCCGCGCGACTACCTGAAGCCCGCGCGCGAAGCCGCGAAGAAGGTGTGCGTCGACCGTTACCTCGCGTTCGGCTGCGAAGGCCAGGCCGGCAAGATCAAGCCGGTGTCGCTCGACAAGATCGCCGAGCAGTACAAGTCGGGCGCGCTCGCACAGGTCGTGCGCTGAGACTGTAGTACGATTTGCCCCGCCTGGTTCTGCCGCCGGGCACGGGCTGGCCGCCCGGTCGGCCGGATTCGATCCGGCCCCGGCAGCCGTTCCGTCCGGCCGAACGAGGGCCGGCCGGCAGCCGCCCGGGCGTTGCGCCCGCCGGTTCGCCGACGTATTGCAAGACCGCCGTTCCCGCCTGCCGCGGGGAACGGCGTTTCCCTTTTTGTTTGGCTCCTTATCTGCGAAAAGACGATGTCTACCCTTTACGAATCCACGCTCCGCTCGCTGCCGCTCCTCGGTCGCGGCAAGGTTCGCGATAACTACGCGGTCGGCAACGACAAGCTCCTGATCGTCACGACCGATCGCCTGTCGGCGTTCGACGTGGTGATGGGCGAGCCGATTCCGAACAAGGGCCGCGTGCTGAACCAGATGGCGAACTTCTGGTTCGACAAACTCGCGCACATCGTGCCGAACCATCTGACGGGCGACGCGCCGGAAGCGGTCGTCGCGGCCGACGAGGTCGAGCAGGTGAAGGGCCGCGGCGTGGTCGTCAAGCGCCTCGAGCCGATCATGATCGAAGCGGTCGTGCGCGGCTACCTGGCCGGCAGCGGCTGGAAGGAATACCAGGCGTCGGGCGCCGTGTGCGGCGTGCAGCTGCCGGCGGGCCTGCAGAACGCGCAGAAGCTGCCCGAGCCGATCTTCACGCCGGCCGCGAAGGCCGAGATGGGCGAGCACGACGAGAACATCACGTTCGAGGAAACCGAGCGCCGCATCGGCACCGAGCTGGCCGCGACGATCCGCGACATCTCGATCAAGCTGTACAAGGAAGCGGCCGACTACGCGGCGACGCGCGGCATCATCATCGCCGACACGAAGTTCGAATTCGGCCTCGACAACCACGGCAAGCTGTACCTGATGGACGAAGTGCTGACCGCCGATTCGTCGCGCTTCTGGCCGGCCGACCAGTACGAAGTCGGCACCAATCCGCCGTCGTTCGACAAGCAGTTCGTGCGCGACTGGCTCGAGGCGCAGCCGTGGGGCAAGACGGCGCCGGCGCCGGCGCTGCCGGCCGACGTCGTCGAGAAGACGGCCGCGAAGTACCAGGAAGCGCTCGAGCGCATCACCGGCCAGTCGCTCGCCTGATCGAGGTACCGACGACATGAGCGAAATCCAGACTGCCCACACGCACAGCGCGCCGCTCATCGGCGTGCTGATGGGTTCGAGTTCCGACTGGGACGTGATGAAGCACGCGGTCGCCATCCTGCAGGAATTCGGCGTGCCGTACGAAGCGAAGGTCGTGTCCGCGCACCGGATGCCCGACGAGATGTTCGACTATGCGGAGAAGGCGCGCGAGCGCGGGCTGCGCGCGATCATCGCGGGCGCCGGCGGCGCCGCGCACCTGCCCGGCATGCTGGCCGCGAAGACCACGGTGCCCGTGCTCGGCGTGCCGGTCGCGAGCAAGTACCTGAAGGGAGTCGATTCGCTGCACTCGATCGTGCAGATGCCGAAGGGCGTGCCGGTCGCGACGTTCGCAATCGGCGAGGCCGGCGCCGCGAATGCCGCGTTGTTCGCGGTGTCGATCCTGTCCGGCAACTCGGTCGACTACGCGAACCGGCTCGCCGCGTTCCGCGTGCGCCAGAACGAAGCCGCGCACGCGATGGTGCTGCCGCCGCTGGAATGACGGCATGGCGCGCGGCCGCACGACGCGGCCGGCGCCGGATTTTCCCACTGCGGCGGGCCGTTCCGCGTTCCGCCGCAACCGACCACTGACATGACCGCAACTCCTGATTCCGTTTCCCCGATCCTGCCCGGCGCGTGGCTGGGCATGGTCGGCGGCGGCCAGCTCGGCCGCATGTTCTGCTTTGCCGCCCAGTCGATGGGCTATCGCGTCGCCGTGCTCGATCCCGATCCGGCGAGCCCCGCCGGCGCGGTCGCCGATCGGCACCTGCGCGCGGCGTACGACGACGAAGCCGCGCTTGCCGAACTGGCCGACCTGTGCGAGGCCGTATCGACGGAGTTCGAGAACGTGCCGGCCGCGAGCCTCGATTTCCTCGCGCGCACGACGTTCGTCGCCCCGGCTGGCCGCTGCGTCGCGGTCGCGCAGGACCGGATCGCGGAGAAGCGTTTCATCGAGGCGTCGGGCGTGCCGGTCGCGCCGCACGTCGTGATCGAATCGGCGGCGGCGCTTGCCGCGCTCGACGATGCGGCGCTTGACGCGGTGCTGCCGGGCATCCTGAAGACGGCCCGCCTCGGTTACGACGGCAAGGGCCAGGTGCGCGTCGCCACCGCGCAGGAAGCACGCGACGCGCATGCCGCGCTCGGCGGCGTGCCGTGCGTGCTGGAGAAGCGCCTGCCGCTGAAATACGAAGTGTCGGCGCTGATCGCGCGCGGCGCGGACGGCCGCTCGGCTGCGTTCCCGCTCGCGCAGAACGTGCACCACAACGGCATCCTCGCGCTGACGGTCGTACCGGCGCCGGCCGCCGATGCGGCCCGCGTCGAGGAAGCGCAGCAGGCGGCGATCCGGATCGCCGATACGCTCGGCTACGTCGGCGTGCTGTGCGTCGAGTTCTTCGTGCTGGAGGACGGCTCGTTCGTCGCGAACGAAATGGCGCCGCGCCCGCACAACTCCGGCCACTACACGGTCGATGCGTGCGCAACGAGCCAGTTCGAGCAGCAGGTGCGCGCGATGACGCGCATGCCGCTCGGCAATCCGCGCCAGCATTCGCCGGCCGCGATGCTGAACATCCTCGGCGACGTGTGGTTCCCCAACGGGGCGGCGGCTGACGCCGTCACGCCGCCGTGGGACACGGTCGCCGCGATGCCGGCTGCCCACCTGCACCTGTACGGCAAGGAAGAAGCGCGCGTCGGCCGCAAGATGGGCCACGTGAACTTCACGGCCGAGACGCGCGACGAAGCCGTCGCGGCGGCCACCGCATGCGCGCAGCTGCTGCGCGTGCCGCTCGACTGAGGCGCGGGCCGATGTCCATCGATCTCCCGACGCACGTGACGCCCGCGCAAATCGACGCGGCCGCCGCGCTGCTCGATGCGGGCCAGCTCGTCGCGTTTCCGACCGAAACCGTCTACGGGCTCGGCGGCGATGCAGCGAACCCCGAGGCCGTCGCGCGCATTTACGCGGCGAAGGGGCGGCCCGCGAATCATCCGGTGATCGTGCATCTGCCGCCCGGCGGCGATCCGGGCTACTGGGCCGACGATCTGCCGGCCGACGCGCACGCGCTGATCGAGGCATTCTGGCCGGGGCCGCTCACGCTGATCCTGAAGCGCCACGCGCGCATTCCGGATGCCGTGAGCGGCGGGCAGGATTCGGTCGGGCTGCGCTGTCCGTCGCATCCGGTCGCGCAGGCGCTGCTGGCCGCGTTCAGCGCGCGGCGCGGCGGCCATGGCGGCGTGGCCGCGCCGTCCGCGAACCGGTTCGGCCACGTGAGCCCGACGACCGCGCAACACGTGCGCGACGAATTCGGCGATACCGTGCACGTGCTCGACGGTGGCGCATCCGAAGTCGGCATCGAATCGACGATTCTCGACCTGTCGCGCGGCTTCCCGGCGCTGCTGCGCCCGGGCCACGTGACGCCGCAACAGATCGCCGATGTGCTCGGCCGCGCGCCGAAGCTGCCGGACGGCAGCGATGCGACCGCGCCGCGCGCATCGGGCACGCTGAAAGCGCATTACGCGCCGCGTACGCCGCTCGCGCTGCTGCCGTTCGACGCGCTCGAGCCGTTGCTCGCGGCCGCGCAAACCGACGGCGAACGCGTCGCGCTCGTCGCCCGCGCGTCGCGGGCCGGGCACTGGGCGCAGGCCGACGGCGTGCATTTCATCGCGGCGCCGGAAGATCCGCAGGCCTATGCACGCGACCTGTACGGGATGCTGCGGGCGCTCGACCGCGCGCAGGTCGCGCGCATCCTCATCGAGAAGCTGCCCGAGACCGTCGAATGGATCGCGGTCAACGATCGCCTCGGCCGCGCGGCGGCCGCATTCGAAGCGCGCGACTGACGCATCCGTCCGCATCCGTTCATATCCATCCGCACCAACGAAAAACGCCCGACCGGCGAACCGGTCGGGCGTTTTCGTTTGGGCGCGTGGCCGGCGGCTTACTTGCCGACGCCCGATTTCGCGATCTGCTGCTGGACGTACTGCGCGAACAGCGCATGCAGGTGCGTCGTCGGGTGGACCGTATCGGCGAACATGTAGGTCTGGTCCGCGTTCGCGACCGTGTAGGTCTGCGGCGAGCAGAACAGCGACGAGCCGAACGCGGTCGCGTTCGCGACGCCGTACTGCGTGGCGGCCTGGACCATCGCCTTCAGGTTGCACGCGGTGTCGGTATTCGACACGCTGAAGCCGTTCGCCTGGTAGTTGGCCGCGATGCCGTCCTGCCACGTGAACGCATCGACCACCACATACTTCGTCGGGTCGACCTTCAGCGCGGCGAGCGTGCCGACCAGCGTCTTGTTGAACAGCCCCGACAGTTGCGTGAACGCGGCCTGCGTGCCGCCCTGCAGCGCGAGCGGCGTGCCGCCGATGTCCGGCACGTTCGAGACGAACACGTGCGTCGCGCCTGCCGCGACGATCTGCTGGACGATCCCGCCGAGCTGCTGCGCGGCCAGGCCGATCGCCTGCGCGGCCGCGAGCTGCGCGGCCGGCGTGTTGCCTTGCGCCTGTGCGACCTGGGCCTGGTAGAAGATGTCGTTCGCGCCGCCGTTGATCAGCACGATCTGGCCGGCGTTGAAGCTGCCGTGCTGCGTCAGGTACTGCTTGACCTGGTCCGCGATCGGCGTGGTGGTCGCCTGTGCGTAGTCGGGGTTCGGCACGCTGGCGTCCGCATGGCCGATGCCCGGCTGCAGCGTCACGCGCGAGCCGCCCTGCGCGTAGCCGAGGCCGCCGGTGGCCTGCAGCGGAATGCCGAAGCCGCCCTGGTTCGCGGGCTGCAGCGTGTCGCCGTAGTACTGCGCGACGTCCTGCGTCCAGACCTGGCCCGGGTTGGTCGTGAAGCGGCCGCCGCCGAAGCCGAGCTTGATCTGCGAGTAGGTGCCGACGTCGGACAGGCTGTCGCCGAACGACACGACCTGCATCTTCACGCCCGACGGCGGCGTGTTCGACGCGCTGCTGCCGTTGTTGTCGTCACCGCCGCCGCATGCGGCGAGCAGCGCGAGCGCGGCGCCGGCGATCGCGACCTGCGCGGTGCGCAGCATGCGCAGCCGGCTGCGGGAAGGTGCGTGTTGTTGTGTCTGCATCGTTCGATCTCCTCGTAGATATGGCCTGATGTGTTTCTCATCTGCCGCGTGCCTGCTCGGTTCCGGGCTGCGCGGCGGCCGTTGGCTGAAACGGTTTATCGATCGCGCGCAGCCGCCAGCGGCTCGGTGCGCGGACCCTGGTTCGCGGCCTCGGCAATCTGCGCATGATAAGCGCTCGCCCATTCGGGCGGGCCGAAAATCGCGCGCAGCTTGTTGCGCCATCCGTCGACGCGCAACGCGTCGGACGCCATCGACACCCACTCGTGAAACGTCGCGACGAACGGGTTGTTCGAGCCGAGCCGCTCGACGATGCCGTACTGCGGCGGATCGTCGGGCGTTTCCTCGACATAGCTGCCGAACAGGCGATCCCAGATCACCAGGACGCCTGCGTAATTACGATCGATGTAGCGCGCGTTGCGCGCATGGTGCGCACGGTGGATCGACGGCGTGTTGAGCACGTATTCGAGCCAGCCGAGCTTGCCGATCGCCTGCGTGTGCACGAAGAACTGGAACGCGAGGTTGATCAGCACGATGCCGACGACCTGTTGCGGCGGAAAGCCGGCGAACGCGAGCGGCAGCCAGAACAGCCACATGCCCGCGACCGGGTACATCAGGCTCTGGCGGAAGGCGGTCGAGAAATTCATCCGCTCGGACGAGTGGTGCACGACGTGCGCGGCCCACAGCCAGCGCACGCGATGGCTCGCGCGATGGAATACGTAGTAGAGGAAGTCCTGCGCGACGAACAGCACCGCGAACGACAGCCAGCCGTCGTGCCACGTGTAGACGCGATAGTGCCGGTAGCAGTACGCATAGACGGGAATCACGAACAGCCACGCGAGCTTGTCGGCGCCCTGGTGCATCAGCGCGAGCGCCGCGTTGCACAGCGTGTCGCGCCACGCATAGATGCGGTCCTGCGCACGGGTGCGGGCGAGGTGCCAGGCCTCCCACGCGATGCAGAGCAGGAAGACGGGCGCCAGCGCGAGCAGAAGCAATTCGACGTCGAATCGCATGGGCGTGTGTCTCCTTCGTTCCCCTGCAAGCCATCAGGCCGGGCGTGTGGCCCGTTGTAGATATCGTCAGGCCAACAGCCTACGCAATCGCTACGCGCTAGGCGAGGGGGCAGCGTAGAGGGTTCCCTCTGAGGACAGGGTTTCTACGGAATCCGTACTGCACGGGGCCGGGCGGTGCGGCCCTGCTTTGTGGGAAGGGTGCGCGCGCGGCGCGGCGCGCGAAAGTGACGGGGGCGTTTCAAACCGCGCGGCGCAGGATTTCGCGGGCGGCGCGGTGCGGGAAGTCGCACGGGCCGCCCTGTCAGAGCGGCCCGATGCACGGTGCGCGCACCGTCAGTGCGCGCCCGCGTAGACCCACTCGAGCAGCGTGTCGTGCGCGGCGCGCGCGCCTTCCGCGTGATCGTTGTTGATGAAGCTGACGACGATGTAGCTCTGGCCGTCGGCGCCGGCGACGTAGCCGGCGATCGCCCGCACGTCGCGCAGCGTGCCGGTCTTGATGTGCGCGTTGCCGAGCACGCCCGCGTTGGTGAGGCGGTTCTTCATCGTGCCGTCGATGCCGGCGATCGGCAGCGAATCGACGAACGCCTGCGCGACGGGGCTCGCATTCGCGGCCTGCAGCAGCGCGGCGAGCGACAGCGCGCTCACGTGCTCTTCGCGCGACAGCCCCGAGCCGTTCTCGAGCACGAGGTCGGGCATCGCGATGCCGTTCTTCTGCAGGAACGCCTGGATCGCGCGGCTCGACTGCTCGGGTGTCGCGGGCGGCTTGCCGCTGACCGCGCCGATCGTCAGGAACAGGTTGCGCGCCATCACGTTGTTGCTGAACTTGTTGATGTCGTAGACGATGCTGCCGAGCACCGGGCTGTGATGCACGGCGAGCGGCCGCGCGGTGGTCGGCACCTTGCCTTCGCTCACCGGCCCCGCGATCGTGCCGCCGTCCTGCTGCCACAGCGCGAGGAAGCCGCGCGCGAAGAAGGTCGTGTGATCGAGGATCGCGAGGTTGGTCGTGTGCGCGCCGCAGCGCAGCGGGTAGTCGCCGGCGAACGACGCGGTCATGATCCCGCCGCCGGCCGTCAGCGTCGGGCGCGCGGCCGCCGCGGCCGCGCTGCACGAGCCCGAGCCTTCGACGAGCTGGTTGTCGATCGACAGATCCGCGAGCGGCGGCAGCACGTCGACGGCGACCTTGCCGTCCTCGCCCGGCGTGACCGTGAACGACACGGCCTTGAACGCGTACAGCAGCGGATCGGGGCCGACGTTGTACGGCGCGCTGGCATCGTCGTCGAACGACGGCAGGTCGCGCGTCGACGCCGCGAAGTAGCTCTTGTCGAGCACGAGGCCGCCGGCCACGCGCTTGACGCCGGCCTTGCGCAGCTTGTCGACGAGGTCGATCAGCTCCTCGGGCACGAGCTTCGGATCGCCGGTGCCCTTGATGTACAGGTTGCCCTGCAGCGTGCCGTCGGGGTCGATCGTGCCGTCCGTGTACGCGGTGGTGCGCCAGCGGTAGTCGGGGCCGAGGATCGACAGGCCCGAGAAGGTCGTCACGAGCTTCATCGTCGAGGCCGGCAGCATCGGCCGGCTCGCATTCCATGCGATCAGCGGTTGCGGATCGCCGACGCGCTCGACCACGACGCTCATCGCCGATGCCGGCACCTTCGCGCGCTGCAGCGCGACGAGCACGGAGGCCGGTAGCCCGGCCGCGCGCGCGGCGGGCGACACGACGGCGGTCTTGCGCGCTTCCTTGTGGGATTTCTTGCGGGCCTGCGCGGACGGCGCGAACGCGAGGGCCGTGCAGGTGGCGACGACGGCGGCCGCCCGCAGGCAGGCGCGGGCGCGAGGGACGAACCGGGCGGAAAGATCGGAAATCGGCATGGGCGAATACGGGAAAAGCAGGGGCTCGGGCAGGACGCGCGGGGGCGCCGAAGCGCACATTGTAGAGACAAGTCGGGGCAGGCCCCTTGCAATCCGCCTTACTGTTGCATTGCACGCCGCGCACGCGATTCGCGGCGCTACAATGGTCGCCGTGTTTGACTCGCCCCATGGATGCGTGGCCCGATGCGGATTCTGCTTGTCGAAGATGATCGAATGATTGCCGAGGGCGTGCGCAAGGCGCTGCGCTCGGACGGCTTTGCGGTCGACTGGGTGCAGGACGGCGACGCCGCGCTCACCGCGCTCGGCGGCGAGACGTACGATCTGCTGCTGCTCGATCTCGGCCTGCCGAAGCGCGACGGCATCGACGTGCTGCGCACGCTGCGCGGGCGCGGGCTCGCGCTGCCGGTGCTGATCGTCACCGCGCGCGATGCCGTCGCCGATCGCGTGAAGGGGCTCGACGCGGGCGCCGACGACTACCTCGTCAAGCCGTTCGATCTCGACGAGCTGGGCGCGCGGATGCGCGCGCTGATCCGCCGCCAGGCCGGGCGCAGCGAGTCGCTGATCCGCCACGGCGCGCTGACGCTCGATCCCGCGTCGCACCAGGTGACGCTCGACGGTGCGCCCGTCGCGCTGTCCGCACGCGAGTTCGCGCTGCTCGAGGCGCTGCTCGCGCGGCCGGGCGCGGTGCTGTCGAAGAGCCAGCTCGAGGAAAAGATGTACGGCTGGGGCGAGGAGATCGGCAGCAACACGGTCGAGGTCTACATCCACGCGCTGCGCAAGAAGCTCGGCTCGGACCTGATCCGCAACGTGCGCGGGCTCGGCTACATGGTCGTCAAGGAAAGCTGACGCGTGCGGTCGATTCGTCATCAATTGCTGATCTGGCTGCTCGCGATCGTCGTCGCGGGCGTGGGCATGGCGGGCTGGCTCATCTACCGGCAGGCGCTCGCGGAAGCGAACGAGCTGTTCGACTACCAGTTGCAGGAAATCGCCGCGGCGCTGCCGTCCGAACCGTTCTCGCAGGTGTTCGGCTCGCGCACCAACGGCGACGAAGGCATCGTGATCCAGATCTGGAACCGCAACGGCGTGCTGATGTACTTCTCGCATCCGCGCGCGCCGATCGCGCCGCGCGCGGAGCTCGGCTTCTCGACTGAGCGCACCGATCGCGGCGAATGGCGCGTGTACGGGGCGATCGTCGGCGACAACGTCGTGCAGCTCGCGCAGCCGCTGTCGGTGCGCAACCGGCTGGCGGCGAACGTCGCGCTGCGCACGCTGTGGCCGCTGATCGTGCTGCTGCCGTTCCTCGGCGCGGCCGTGTGGGGAATCGTCGGGCGCGGGCTCGCGCCGCTCGGCCGCGTGACGCGCGCGGTCGAGGCGCGCCGGCCGGAAGCGCTCGATTCGCTGCCCGACGCGCGCCTGCCGCTCGAGGTGCAGCCGCTCGTGCGGGCGCTGAACGGGCTGCTCGCGCGGCTGGCGGCGGCGCTCGACACGCAGAAGGCGTTCGTCGCCGATGCCGCGCACGAGTTGCGCACGCCGCTCGCGGCCGTGCAGATCCAGGCGCAGCTCGTCGCCCGCGCGAAGGACGACGCATCGCGCCGCGAGGCGATCGCGGATCTCCAGGACGGCGTGTCGCGCGCGACGCGTCTCACCGAGCAACTGCTCGCGCTCGCGCGCGCCGAACCGGACGGCGCGACGATGCGCGAACCGGTCGACCTGCAGGCGCTGCTCGCCGAATGCGTGGCCGCGCATGCGCCGCTCGCGCAGCGGCACGACATCGATCTCGGCTTCGAGGAAACCCGCGCGGCGAGCGTCGTCGCGGACGTCGGCGCGCTGCGCGTGATGTTCGGCAACCTGCTCGACAACGCGGTGAAGTACACGCCGGACGGCGGCCGCATCGACGTGTCGCTGACGCGCGACGCGGCTGGCCGCGCGTGCGTGCAGATCGCCGACAGCGGGCCGGGCATTCCGGCCGACGAGCGCGAGCGCGTGTTCGACCGCTTCTATCGCGACAGCTCGGCGCGGGCACGCACCGACGTGTCGGGCAGCGGGCTCGGGCTCGCGATCGTCAAGCGCGTGGCGGCGCAGCAGGGCGCGACGGTGTCGCTCGGCGATGCAGCCGCGGGCGGCCTGCTCGTCAGCGTCGTGTTCCGCGATGCCGAGATGCCGGCCCCGGCCCCGCAGCCTTCCGAATCTGCCTGAAGGGCGGTGTGCCGGCCGGATGCCGGCAGCCGCTTAAGCCCCGCTTAAGGCTGATTAAGCCTCCTTTAAGTCAGGGTCGTTACGCTGCGTCCTAACAACGAGGAGGTCCTACGATGAACACCCGATTCCTTGCGCGCGGCACCGTCGCGGTCGCCGTGGCGGCCGCCCTGTCGGCAGGCTATTTCGCCGGTACCCGCCGCGCCGATCCGCAGATCATCACGCCCGCGCAGGCCGCGATGATGCCGGCCGAAGCCGCGGCCAAGACCGGCATTCCCGATTTCTCCGGGCTCGTCGAGACGTACGGCCCGGCGGTCGTGAACATCAGCGCGAAGCACGTCGTGAAGCAGGTGTCGCGGCGCGCGCCGCAGCCGCAACTGCCGATCGATCCGAGCGACCCGTTCTACCAGTTCTTCAAGCACTTCTACGGCCAGGTGCCGGGCATGGGCGGCGACGCGCAGCCGGACGACCAGCCGAGCGCGAGCCTCGGGTCGGGCTTCATCGTCAGCGCCGACGGGTACATCCTCACCAACGCGCACGTGATCGACGGCGCGAACGTCGTCACGGTCAAGCTGACCGACAAGCGCGAATACAAGGCGAAGGTCGTCGGCTCCGACAAGCAGTCCGACGTCGCCGTGCTGAAGATCGACGCGAGCGGCCTGCCGACCGTGAAGATCGGCGACCCGGCGCAGAGCAAGGTCGGCCAGTGGGTCGTCGCGATCGGCTCGCCGTACGGCTTCGACAACACGGTCACGTCGGGCATCATCAGCGCGAAGTCGCGCGCGCTGCCGGACGAGAACTACACGCCGTTCATCCAGACCGACGTGCCGGTGAACCCCGGCAACTCGGGCGGCCCGCTGTTCAACCTGCAGGGCGAGGTGATCGGTATCAACTCGATGATCTACTCGCAGACGGGCGGCTTCCAGGGCCTGTCGTTCGCGATCCCGATCAACGAGGCGATCAAGGTGAAGGACGAGCTCGTGAAGACGGGCCACGTGAGCCGCGGCCGTCTCGGCGTGGCCGTGCAGGGGCTGAACCAGACGCTCGCGAGCTCGTTCGGGCTGCAGAAGCCGGACGGCGCGCTCGTCAGCTCGGTCGACCCCAACGGCCCGGCCGCGAAGGCCGGCCTGCAGCCGGGCGACGTGATCCTGTCGGTCAACGGTTCGCCGGTCGCCGATTCGACGTCGCTGCCCGCGCAGATCGCGAACCTGAAGCCGGGTTCGAAGGCCGACCTGCAGATCTGGCGCGACAAGTCGAAGAAGTCGATCAGCGTGACGCTCGGCGCGATGGCCGATGCGAAGCTCGCGTCGAACGACGGCGGGCCGGTGGAGCAGGGGCGCCTGGGTGTCGCGGTGCGGCCGCTGTCGCCTCAGGAGCGCACCGCCGACAACCTGTCGCACGGCCTGATCGTGCAGCAGGCCGGCGGGCCGGCCGCCAACGCGGGCATCCAGCCGGGCGACGTGATTCTCGCGGTCAACGGCCGCCCGGTCACGAGCCCGGAGCAATTGCGCGACGCGGTGAAGGGCGCGGGCAACAGTCTTGCTCTGCTGATCCAGCGCGATAATGCACAGATCTTCGTGCCGGTCGACCTGAGCTGACCGGCCACGGCCGACGGCCGGCCTGGCCGGCCGCGGCGGGCGCCGCCGCCGTTCGATCGCGCGACGCCGCGCCCCGTATGTGTTCCGACCCCAAGGAGAGAGCCATGCAATATCTACGCAACGTGTCCCGATTTGCCGTTGCCGCGGCGCTGACCGCCGGCCTCGCAGCCGGTGCGACCGGCGCGTATGCGCAGTCGGACGGCTTGCCCGCCGCGCGCCAGCAGGGCGATGTCACCTTCGTGTCCGGCGGCGTCGGGCAGGACGAATCGACGGCGTTCCAGCGCAGCGAGTCGCAGTGGCCGCTGGCGCTGCGCTTCACCGGCAAGGGCGGCGAGTTCCTGGCCGACGTGCATGTCCGGATCGTCGACGGCAAGGGCGCCGAAGTGCTGAAAACCGATGCGCGCGGGCCGTACATGCTCGTGAAGGTGCCGCCGGGGCGCTATACGGTGCATGCGTCGTACCAGGGCAGCGACGAATCGCGCGCCGTCACGGTCGGCGCGAAGGGCGGCGCGAAAGCCGCGTTCCAGTGGAGTGCGCAGTAGCCCGCCGCGTGCGGCCGGGCCCCCGGTCGCGCAATCGGACGAAGTTTCGCCCATAATGAAAGCCACGGCATGCGTGCCGTGGCTTTTTCGTTTCCTGCCCCGGCCAGGCGGCCGCCCGAAGGAGAAACGATGTCCGATGCAGCCGATCCTCGACTCGAAATCGTGCCGAACCGTCATCGCGTGCGCGTGATCCATCGCGGCATCACCTATGCCGATTCGCACGGTGCGCTGACCGTGCGCGAGGCGGGGCTCCCGGACATCCATTACCTGCCGCGCGGCGACGTCAACATGCGCCGGCTCGTGAAATCGGGCGTCACGACGGCCTGCCCGTTCAGGGGGCAGGCCGTGCATTTCGACTTGCAGACGGAAGACGGCGTGATCGAGAACGCCGCATGGAGTTACGAAGAACCGAAGGAGGCGGCGGCCGTGCTTGCGCACTACGTCGCGTTCGATGTCGCGCGGGTCGACAGTCTCGTCGAGACGTCCTGATGCGACGCGCGTTCATCGGGGAGGTGTCATGGAACTGAACGACACGTTACGCGTACCGCTCGCGCCGCCTGTCGTGCGGGATGCGCTGGAGGATCTCGCGCTGCTGCGGGCGAGTTTCGATCATTGCGAATCGTTCGTGAAACTCGCGCACGGCGAGTTCGCGTTGACCATCACCGTGCCGCTCGGCCCGCTGCGCGCCCGCTACGACGTGCGCGCGCATGCGGCCGCCGAGCAGGGCGACGCCGAAGGTCAGCCGCGCCGCGTGCTCAACTTCAAGGCGCGGGCCGACGGCCTCGGCGCGCTGCGCGGCCAAGTCGAACTCGTGCTGATGCCGGATGGCGACGCGAGCGCCACGCGAATCGAGTACGTGGTCTGGGCGACGGCGAGCGGGCCGCTCGCCGAACTGCCGGGGCGGCAGATCGACAATGCGCTGCGCGAATGGACCGACACGTTCTTTCGCGAGTTCTGCGCGGTCGTGCAGGCGAAACACGGTCTCGCGCCGAATCGCGCGAGCGCCGCCGCGCCGCGCCGCCAGCATGTATTTCTGCGGCCGGCATCGCTGGTGGCCGCGACGAAGCGTTCGCTGCCGCATCATCTCGGCGGCGCGCTGAGCGGACGTGCCGCGAGCGCGCTCCCGCATCGCGATTCCGGCACGGTGCCCGTGTGGGCCTGGGCGGCGATGATCGTGTTCGTCGCGCTGCTGCTGTACGCGGCGCGCTGGATCAACGGCGGCTGATCGGCGATCGGCCGCCCGGTTCCGCTTCCCGGCCTGTTCGCGGCCCGCAGCGGGCGTCACTGCGCCGCGTCGGCACCGGCTCCGGCGCCGCGAAATTCCCTTCGATACGCAGACGGCGACGTGCCGAGCGCGCCCGCGAAATGCTGGCGCAGCGACACGCTCGAGCCGTAGCCGGCTGCCTGCGCGATCGCGTCGATCGATTGTCCGGTGGTTTCGAGCAGATGCTGCGCGCGCGCGAGCCGCTCGGCCTGCAGCCATGCGGTGACGGTCGTGCCCGTCGCCTGGCGGAAGTGGCGCGTGAACGTGCGCCGGCTCATGAGCACGCGTTCGGCGAGCGAATCGACGCTGTGCGCGGCGTCGAGATGGGCGCGCACCCAGTCGAGCAACCCCGCGAGCCGCGCGTCGCGCGGATGCGCGGCGACTGGCTGCGGCACGTACTGGGCCTGTCCGCCCTGGCGGTGCGGCGGGATCACGAGGCGGCGCGCGATCCGGTTCGCGGCGTCCGAGCCGAAGCGCCGCCGCACGACGTGCAGGCAGCAGTCGAGGCCTGCCGCCGTGCCGGCCGACGTCATCAGGTTGCCGTCGTTCACGTACAGCACGTCGGGATCGAGTTTCACGCGCGGAAAGCGCCGGGCGAAATCGTCGGCCCACGCCCAGTGCGTGGTGGCCGGGCGGCCCTCGAGCAGGCCGGCCGCGGCGAGCACGTAGGCGCCGAGGCACAGGCCGACGAGCTCCGCGCCGCGCGCGGCGACCGCGCGGACCGCATCGAGCAGCGCGTCGGGCGGCACTTCGTCCGGGTCCCGCCAGGAAGGCACGATGACGATGTCTGCATCGTCGAGCGCATCGAGCCCGTACGGTGCGGTGATCGTGAAGCCACCCGTCGTCGCGAGCGGGCCGCGCTCGGCCGAGCAGACGCGGAACTCGAATGCGGGCGACGCGGCCGCGTCGCGTTCCTTGCCGAACACGACCGACGGCACCGACAGATGGAACGGGCTGATGCCGTCGTACGCGATCACGGCGACGACGGTCGGTACGGACGGGGCGGATGGGGTGGATGGCGTGAACGGGGCGGTGGCGAGCATGACGGGCTCCGGCAAGGCGATGGCCCGATTCTATCGAAGAATGGCTATCGGGCCACTATCGGCACAAGCCGCCCGGCTCGACAATGCATCGCATCGCACTGCTGGCCGCCCCGCTCCGGGGCGGGGCAGCGCCTCCCGACCAGGAGCCCGCCATGTCGACCGCCGTTCCGCATTCCACTTCCCGTCCTGTTGCCCGCCGTGCACTGATCGTGATCGACGTGCAGAACGAATACGTGACGGGCAACCTGCCGATCGAATATCCGCCGCTCGACGTGTCGCTCGCGAACATCGGCCGCGCGATCGACGCCGCGCACGCGACCGGCGTGCCGGTGATCGTGGTTCAGCACGTCGCGCCGGCCGGCGCGCCGATCTTCGCGCCCGGTAGCGATGGCGTCGCGCTGCACGCGGTGGTGGCCAGCCGGCCGTACGCGCACCTGATCGAGAAGGCGCAGGCGAGCTCGTTCGCCGGCACCGATCTCGCCGCGTGGCTCGACGCGCACGGAATCGACACGCTCGCGGTGGCCGGCTACATGACGCACAACTGCAATGCGTCGACGGTCTATCACGCGGCGCATGCGGGGCTGAAGGTCGAATACCTGAACGACGCGACGGGCGCGCTGCCTTACGAGAACGAAGCGGGAGCGGTAAGCGCCGAAGAGATTCACCGCGCGTATGGCGTGGTGTTCCAGTCGAATTTCGCGGCGGTGATGTCGACCGACACGTGGATCGCGGGGCTGGCCGGCGCGCCGATGCCGGCGCGCGATTCGGTGGCCGCGTCGAACCGGCGGGCCCGCGCGCAGCGCGCGAAGGCGGCCTGACGCGGCACGGTGACGGCGGCGGGGCGCGCCATGCGCCGGGTGGTCAGTCGCGATCCTTCAGCATCGCCGGGCTGTAGCGCAGCATGTCGAAGCAGCCGTCGACGAGTTTTTCCGCATGCTGCTCGGCGTCGATCTCGTCGGGCAGCATCAGCATGTCGCGCACGAACCCGCTGACGAGCGTGTGCAGCATCAGCGTCGCGCGCCACGTGTCGAGCCGCTCGGGCAGCAGCTTGAGCCCCACGGCCACCGCGAGATCGGCGTCGATCATGTGCAGCGCCTCGCTCATCCCCGCGCGGTTGCGCTGCAGCAGCGGCTCCATGTCCGCGACGTATTCGCACTTCATGAACAGGATGCTGAACACGCGGCGCAGCTGCGGGTCGCGCTGCACGCCGAGCAGGCACCAGATCAGGATCTGGCGCACCTTCTCGAGCGGATTGCCGCCCGGCGCGTCGAGCGGCATCCGTTTCAGTTCGTCGATCGGCAGGAACACGCGGTCGAACATCGCATCGAACAGTTCGCTCTTGTTCGCGAAATGCCAGTAGATCGCGCCGCGCGTCACGCCGGCGTGCTGGGCGATGTCCGCGAGCGACGTGTGCGACACGCCTTTCTCGAAGAACACGTGTTCGGCGGCGTCGAGAATGCGGTTGCGCGTCTCGAGCGCCTCCTCCTTGGTACGTCTGACCATGTGCAGGCCTGATTGGATCGATCTTGAGTGAATATGGGGTCCGCAACCCCTCGTCACCGTCATGCAGACAGGCTATGCTTGCTGCGGGTAACAATCTGTAAGACTGGGCCGCGGGCGGAATACAAACGGGCTTTTTACATACATTCGTGAATGTATATACAATACCACCCTACGATCGAATGACCCAAGTGGCAATCAGTTAATATCCCACTCTGCTGATTCCCGCCCTAGTACCAGTCCGCAGTTCGCGGCATCCCCGTCGGCACGGAGGTCTCGTGCCGACGTGCTGTATCTGGCAGTCCAGTAATTCAGGTGTTCGATCAGCGCCGCGAGGCGCATCCGTGTTGCGCTCGGGTCGGGCGCGGCACTTATTCCATTGGTTATACACAGAGGTCGCTCCATGCGCGTCGAACGGGTTCCATACCGCTTAATCACTGTCGCGACGGCCGCCGTTTTCCTGGCCGCGTGCGGGAAAAAAGAATCGGCACCGCCGCCGCAAACGCCGGAAGTCGGCGTCGTCACCGTCCAGCCGCAAGCCGTACCGGTCTTCACCGACCTGCCGGGCCGCACCAGTGCATTCCTCGTCGCGCAAGTGCGTGCGCGGGTCGACGGCATCGTGCTGCGCCGT